>JACQWB010000189.1 GCA_016209385.1 Candidatus Rokuibacteriota bacterium | reverse complement strand
GTCACGGGCGCCGCCCGTCCCTCTCGGGCCTCGCCTCGTGGCTCTCCTCGCCTGTGGCTCGGCGGGAGCCCCTCGGCTCGAACTTCAGTTCAGCATCCCCAGCCGCCGGTGGAGCTCCGTGCGCGCGAGCTTGTAGTCCGGCTCCAGCTCGAGGGCCCGCTTGAGTTCCCTGATGGCGTCCTGTATCTTCCCCTGCTTGACGTAGACCCGGGAGAGGTTGAAGTGCGGGAAGTGGCGCGGGTCGTACCGTTTGGCGTGCATGGCCTTCTTGAGCCAGGGGATGGCGTCCTCGGGCCGGCCCAGCTCGATCAGATAGGCGCCGATGTCGTTGTAGGGGTTGCCGAAGTCGGGGTCGACCTCGATCGCGATCTGGCACTCGCGGATCGCGGCCTCGTGGTCGCCCTTGAAGCTGTAGGTCCAGCCGAGGAACGTGTGGGCCTCGGCCGTCGGATAACACTCGATCGACTTCTTGTACCAGGCGATCGCCTCCTCGAGCTCGCCCTTCATCTGCGCCTGGTAGCCTTTGTGGAAGTAGAGCCCGGCCTGCTCGCGCGCGCGTTCCGCGTCCATGCGGCAATCAGGCGCGCGCGCTGACGACGCGGCGATACTCGGCGAAGTCCACGAGGCCCACGATCCGCCGCCCCCCGTTGAGGACGACGGTGGGAATGGCCCGCACCCCCTGGGTCACCGCGTCCTCGTAGTCGCTGAGGACCGCGGCCCGGGCCTTTCCGCCCGCCAGGTCGGCGCGAAAGCGCGCCATATCCGCTCCGGACTCGCTGACGACCTGGGCCACCTCGTCGGGGTTGGCGATGTTCCGCCCATCGGCGAAGAAGGCTGCGTAGAGCCGGAGGTGCAAGCGCTCGAAGGCCGCCTCCCCCTGGAGTGCGACGCACTTCGCAGCCTCCAGCGCGGGTAGGCTCCAGTTCGGGTAGTCGTCGCGGGCCCAGAGGTTATAGACGATGCCGTCCGGCTCGGCGAAGGCCCGGCAGCGCTTCCACGCCTCTTCGCGGTACGTCCCCTTGAAGGTTGCGGTCGGGTCCGGAACCGGCCTCAGCGGGAAGGCTCTCCACTCGACGCGGAGTCGGTCGCCCAGCTCGCTCCTGAGCCGACGGAGGCGCACGGCCGCCGGGTAGCACCACGGTCAGAGGTAATCGGCGTACTCGACGATGCGGACGGGCTCGCTCATTGGCGCGTCTCCTGGCCGGATTCTACGCTCTGCTCCGGCTCCGGTCAATTTGCGCTATGCTTGTGGCATGCCTCAGGGGCGTATGGCGCCCGACTCGATGTCCAAGCCCGAGCTTCGCGAGCAGCAGCTCCCGGTCCATGGGACGGCCCTCCGGGAGGGCAAGACCGTCTACATGCCGGTCCCCAAGCTCCGCGAAGTCGCGTCGATCCCGGCTTTGAGGAGAGTGCATGGACGCCTCCGCTGAGCTGGTCAAGTGCTTGCTCCCTTCGGTGGTCCACATCCACACCGAGGTGTCCGACGCGCACCCTTCGGCTCCCATCCTCGGGACCGAGCGAATGGGTTCGGGGACCGTCGTCGATCCGAGCGGGCTGATCCTCACGGTCAACTACGTGGTCATGGGAGCCGAGAAGATCCAGGTCTCATTGGGGCAGGGCCGGCGCCTCAAGGCGGAGATCGTGGCCCAGGACTTCGACGTGGGGTTGGCCCTGCTCCGGGTGAAGCGGCAGGGCCTCATGGCTGCGCGCTTCGGTTCCTCCGGGTCGGTCGAGCGTGGCGCACCCGTGTTGGTGATCGCCTCGACGGGGCCGCAGGAGCGCCGGGTTTCCGGGGGTGTCGTCACGTACCTGGGCGAGTTCGAAGCGTACTGGGAGTACCTCCTGGACCGCGGCATCGTGTCGAGCGCCGTCAACCCGGGTTTCGGGGGCGGCCCGCTCTTCACGCTGACCGGCCGGATGCTCGGCGTGGTCTACCTGAACCTGAACGAGATCATCAGGAACTCGCTCGCCATCCCGGTCGAGTTCTACCGCGAGCACGAGGGGGAGCTGCTGCGTTACGGGAGGCTGGTGACGCGTCCCAAGCGCGCCTGGCTCGGCGTCTTCGCGCATCCGCTCGAGGAGGGCGTCGTGGTCGCCGGGCTCGTGCCGGACGGCCCGGGGGAGCGCTCGGGCCTGCGCGAGGGGGACGTGATCGTCTCGCTGAACTCGGAGGAGGTCCCGACGCGCAAGGACCTCTACCTCTCGCTGTGGCGGCACAGCCCCGGCGAGCGGATCAGGCTCGAGATTCTCCGGGACAACGTGCTCAAGCGCATCGAGGTCACCAGCGGGGACCGCGCGGACTTCTACAAGCAGCTCTGAGGGACAGCGCGTTCGCAGATGGCGCTCGGGCTTCGAGGCAAGGTGGCGATCGCGGCGGCGTCGGGGGGGCTCGGGAAGGCCTGCGCCGTCGGGCTGGCCCTGGTGCTCTTCCTCTCGGCGGTCGGCCTTGCAGCTCAGGCCGGCCCGGGACGGTGGGTCACGAAGGCGCCGATGCCGACGCCGCGGACCGAGGTCGCGGCGGCGGCGCTCGGCGGAAAGATCTACGTGATCGGAGGCTTCGCGGCAGGCGGCGATCTCGTCGAGGTCTACGATCCTGCGACCGACCGGTGGGAGAGCCGGTTGCCGCTCCCGGAGCCGCTCCACCACACCACCGCGACCGCGGTGAACGGCAGGCTGTACGTCATCGGCGGCTACTCGGCCGGGTGGAGTCCCCTGAGCATGGTCTACGAGTACGATCCGGCCTCCGACCGCTGGCGGAAGCGCTCGCCCATGCCCACGGCGCGGGGCGCGCTGGGGGCGGCGGAGATCGACGGGAAGATCTATGCGGTCGGCGGCGTGGCCCGGGACGGTCGCGCCAACTCGGGGGCGAACGAGGTCTACGATCCGGCGTCGGACCGGTGGGCGTCGCGCGCGCCCCTGCCGACGCCCCGCGACCATCTCGCGGTTGTCGCATTGGGGAAGCGGCTCCACGCGATCGGCGGCCGGGTTGGCGGGAGCTACGCCCGCAACCTCTCGGACACGGAAGTCTACGATCCGGCAGCGGACCGCTGGGAGCGCCGACGACCCATGTCAACGGCGCGGTCGGGGATCGCGGGCGTCGCACTCGGTGACCGCCTCTTCGTGTTCGGCGGTGAAGCTCCGGCGGGGACCTTCAGCCAGGCCGAGGCCTACGACCCGGCTGCCGATCGCTGGGCCGCGCTTGCCCCGATGCCCACGGCGCGCCACGGCCTTGGCGCGGCGGCGGTCGGGGGCGTGATCTATGTCATCGGGGGTGGTCCGCGCCCGGGCGGGTCCTTCAGCGCCGTGAACGAGGCCCTCACCCCGTAGGCTCTCGTGACCGGCTGCGGTCCGCCAGGGCCGGTCGGAGGGGGCCTCGACGGCCCCCTCCGAGGCCTCCCCCAGGAATCGGTTGCGCGGGCGAAGCCCGCGCTCGAAGGGTGTTACTCCGACAGACTCCTAGCCTGACGTGATCCGCGGCCTGCGCCAGGCATTCTCCGGGTTCTTCGCCCACCAGGGGTTCTTCCTGTCCGCAGGCCTGTCGTTCTACTTCCTGATCTGCCTGGTCCCGCTCCTCTTCCTCGTGGTCTCCCTGGCCGGGTTTGTGCTCTCGAGCGAGGCCGCGACCCGCGAGGTCATCAACCAGCTCAGCCAGATCGTCCCCGTGTACCGGAAGGAGATCACCCGGACCCTGCACCGGATCGTCGCGACCCGGGGCGTGTCCGGGCTGGTCGGGACCCTGATCTTGATCCTCTTCTCAACGCAGCTCTTCACCGCCCTGCGGCTGGTCCTGAACCGGGTCCTGGGGGTGCGGGGACGATCGTTCCTGCGCGGGATGCTCTTCGACATCGGGATGATCTTCGTGATCGGCGTCCTGTTCCTCGCCACCATCGCCGCGACCACGATCTTCGCCTGGTTCAAGACCTTCGTCTTCACGCCGGTGGGCCTCCCGGGCTACTGGGTGGAGTGGATGAGCGTCGGGCTCGGCCTGGTCTTCTCGACCGCCATGTACTTCGTGATCTACCGCTTCTTCCCCCACCGCCGGATCTTCTGGGGCGCGGCGCTGGCCGGCGCGCTCCTGGCGAGCCTGCTCTGGGAGCTGGCAAAACACCTCCTGCGACTCTACATCGCCGAGTTCGGCTTCTACGACCAGATCTACGGGCCGCTGGGCATCCTCGTCGCGTTCATCATGTTCGTCTACTACTCGGCGGTGGTCTTCGTGCTGGGGGCCGAGTTCGTCGCGGTGCTCGAGCGGGGACGGCACGTTCGCGGCTGAGACGGCGGTCCCCGGTGGCCGGTCCGTGGGAGGTGTGCTATCCTGGGCCGCGTCGCCGTGAGGGATCGGAGCCGCCGCGGCGTGATGCCCGCGCCCACGAGAGGGACGAGCTGCCATGATGCTCAAGGAGAAGGTAGCGGTGGTGACTGGCGCCGGCCGGGGGATCGGCCACGAGATCGCCGTCCTCATGGCGCGGGAGGGCGCCAAGGTGGTTGTGAACGATTTCGGCGGGAAGGAAGACGGGAGCGGTGGAGCGAGCGGGCCCGCCGACGAGGTGGTGAGCGAGATCAAGGCGCTGGGTGGCCAGGCTATAGCGAGCTACGACTCCGTGGCGACGATGGCCGGCGGGCGGAACATCATCCAGGTGGCGCTGGACCACTTCGGCCGGGTCGACATCGTGGTCAACAACGCCGGCATCCTCCGCGATCGGATGATCTTCAACATGACGGAGGAGGAGTGGGACGCGGTCCTCGACACCCACCTCAAGGGGACCTTCGCGGTGACCCGCGCTGCCGTGCCGCACATGCGGGAGCAGAAGTGGGGGCGCATCATCAACATGACGTCGACCTCCGGGCTGGTCGGCAACGTCGGCCAGGCCAACTACGCGGCAGCCAAGCTGGGCATCGTCGGGTTCACGCGGGTGGTCGCGCTGGACATGGCGCGGTACAACGTCACGGCGAACAGTATCTCGCCGTTCGCGTGGACGCGGATGATCGGCACCATCCCCACCGAGACCGAGACCCAGCGGCAGCGCGTGGAAAAGCTCAAGCAGCTCTCGCCGGCCCACATCGCTCCGATGGCGGTCTTCCTGGCCTCCGAGGAGGCCCGCGACGTGAGCGGTCAGGTCTTCGGCGTGCGGGGCAAGGAGATCATGCTCTTCTGCCACATGCGACCGATCCGTACGATCCACCATGGGGAGGGGTGGACGCCTCAACGCCTCGCCGAGATTTTCCCCGGAACCCTCCGCCACCACCTGGTCCCGCTGGAGACGTCGGGCCAGTACTTCGCCTACGATCCGCTCGTATAGCTGAGGGCCCTGCCGTCGGGTGAGAGCCCTCCGAGTCGTGCTCCGCCGTGCCCTCACGCTCGCGCTCCCGCTCGTCTTCCTCTGCCCCGCGGCCGCGGTCTCGCCGCTCCTCCTGACCGTCGGCGAGGTAACCGACCGGAGCGCGGTCATCTGGGGTCGAGGGTTCGAGGTCGGGCCGCTGACCGTTGAGGCCCGTCCCGACGGAGGGGAAGGCACGGTCACCGGGTCGACCCAGATCGCCCCGGAGCGCGACTTCACCGGGAAAGTCGTCCTGACCAACCTGCTCCCCGCCACCCGCTACGCCTACCGGCTCCGCCATGGAGGGGCTGAGGGCTCCGGTCATTTCGTCACCGCCCCGCGTCCGGGAGATCCGCGCCCGGTCACGTTTCTCTGGAGCGGAGACCTGGGCGGCCGGAGCTTCTGCCGCCACATCGACGACGGGTACGCGATCTTCCGAACGATGGCGACCCGCAACCCGGACTTCTTCCTCTTCGTCGGCGACACGATCTACGCGGACCACCGCTGCGGCGGCCCTGACCGGGTCCCGGGCTATGACTTCGTCGCGACGACGCTCGAGGAGTTCAGGGAGAAGCACCGCTACAACCGGGCCGACCCCCACCTCCAGGCCTTCTTCCGGGCGACCTCGGTCTACGCCATCTGGGACGATCACGAGGTGCGAAACGACTTCGCCGGCACGGTGGAACCGCTGATGCCCGTCGGGCGACGGGCCTTCCTCGACTACTGGCCGATCGTGCCGCCGGCCGAGGAGCCCGGGAGGCTCTACCGGCGGCTCCGCTGGGGACAGTTGCTGGAGGTCTTCATCCTGGACACCCGCCAGTACCGGAGCGACAACCGCCAGCCCGACGGGCCGGGCAAGACGATGCTGGGCCCCGCCCAGCGCCGGTGGCTCGTCGACGGAGTCACGGGCTCGGACGCGGTCTGGAAGGTCGTGGTGTCGAGCGTGGCGCTCGCGGTCCCCACCGGGCGGACCGGCCGCGACTCCTGGTCCGGCGCGACCCCCTGGGGGCTGCCCGAGGAGAATCCGACCGGCTTCGCGACGGAACGGGATGCGATCCTGCAGGCGTTCAGGGCGGGAAAGGTCAAGAACCTGGTGTGGATCGCCGCGGACGTCCATCGCGCTGAGCTGATCCGGCACCGCCCCTGGCCCGACTTCACCTTCCACGAGTTCATCGCGGGCCCCCTCGCTGCCTCCCGCGGTCGCCCCTGGGCTCTCGACGCCTCACTCAACCCGCGCTCCCTCTTCGCGCTGGGCGACACCGACAACTTCGGCGAGGTGGCGATCGATCGGGGTGGGCTCACGGTCAGGATCTTCGACGCCAGCGGAGCTCTGCGTGCTCAGCGCAGGCTCGCTCCCGGCTGAGGCGCCCGGGCCGCGGGTGCCCCCGGACTCGTCCACCGTGGCCCGCGCCTACCTCCTGACCGGTCGCCCCGGCGTCGGGAAGACCACCTGTCTCAGGAAGGCGCTCGACCTGCTCCGTGTTCCGGCGGGCGGGTTCGTCACCCGGGAGATCCGGGACCGGGGGGCGCGAGTCGGGTTCGACCTCCTGACCCTCGACGGGCGCCGGACGACGCTGGCCCACGCCGGCCGCCGCAGCGGGCCGCGGGTCGGGAAGTACCGGGTAGACTTGGAGGCGGTCGAGCGGGTCGGCGTTCCGGCGATTCTGGCGGCGACCCGTCGCGGGCACCTGGTGGTCATCGACGAGATCGGGAAAATGGAGATGACCGCGCCGGCCTTTCGCGACGCCGTCGATGAGATCCTGGCCGGCGCGGGCGTCGTGCTCGGGACCATCCTCGGGTCCTCCCACCCGTGGGCAGACCGGATCAAGGCCCGCCCGGGTGTCCGCCTGATCGAGGTGACGCCGGCGAACCGCGAGTCGCTCCCGTCTGACCTTGCGCGGCTCGTCGGGGCGGCGCTTCGACCGGACGCGGGCGCGGAGGTTTGACTTTTTTGGTCGGAGCGTGTTAAGTAGGGGACGATTACGCTGAAGGCTCCGTCGCGCCCTTGGGTATCCGACGGGTCAGCGGCCGAGGACGGAAGTGAACCTCGGCCGGAGAAGAAACGGGGCTCAAATCCCCAACCGATGGAGAAGCCCATGGAGAAGCTGAAAGGCCTGATGTGCCGGGAGTGCGGGCGCGGCTATCCTTTGGCGCCCTGCCACGTCTGCGAGTTCTGCTTCGGGCCCCTCGAGGTGGACTACCACTACGACACCTTGAAGGGGCGCATGACCCGCTCGAGTATCGCCGCCGGCCCGCCCAGCATCTGGCGCTACAGGGACCTCCTCCCGATCGAAGGCGACGTGGCCGTCGGCCATCACGTCGGCTTCACCCCGCTGATCCGGGCCCAGAACCTGGCGCAGGAGCTGGGGGTCGCCGAGCTGTACATCAAGAACGATTCTGTCTGCCATCCTACCTGGTCGTTCAAGGACCGCGTGGTGTCGGTGGCCGTGACCAAGGCCCGGGAGTTCGGGTTCGATACCGTCGCGTGCGCCTCGACGGGCAACCTCGCGAACTCGGTCGCCGCCCACGCCGCGGAGGGCCGGCTGAAGAGCTACATCTTCATCCCCGCAGACCTGGAGCCCGGGAAGGTCGTGGGGACGCTCGTCTACCAGGCCACGCTGGTCGCCGTGGAGGGAACCTACGACGAGGTCAACCGGCTCTGCTCGGAGGTCGCCGACAAGTACCGCTGGGCGTTCGTCAACATCAACATCCGCCCGTACTATTCCGAGGGGTCCAAAACCTACGGCTACGAGATCCTCGAGCAGCTCGGCTGGCGGACGCCGGGGCACATCGTCGTCCCGTGCGCGGGTGGCTCGCTGATCACGAAGATCTGGAAGGCCATCAAGGAGTGTCAGGCCCTCGGGCTTGTGGACCGGGTCTCGACGCGGATGCACGCCGCCCAGGCGGCCGGCTGCGGGCCCATCGTCACCATGATCAAGACCGACACCGACGTGCTGAGGCCGGTGCGCCCGAACACGATCGCCAAGTCGCTGGCGATCGGCAACCCGGCCGACGGCTACTACGCGTACCGGACGGTGAAAGAGTCCGGCGGCGCCGGGGAGCATGCCAGCGACGCGGAGATTGTCGAGGGGATGCTGCTCCTGGCGCGCACCGAGGGGATCTTCACCGAGACCGCTGGGGGCGTGACCGTCGCCGTCACGAAGAAGCTCGTGGAGACCGGGGTGATCCCGCGGAGCGAGTCGGCGGTGATCTGCATCACCGGGAACGGCCTCAAGACGCCGGACGTGCTCTACGAACGCCTCGAGACCCACGTCACGATCCGGCCCTCGCTCTCAGCATTCGACCGGGCGCTGGCCGAGCTGAAGGCGGGGACCTAGGGAGAGTCAGAGACTTGGGGCAGGAGGACGACGCGATGCCGGTGCTGGTGCGAATTCCGACCCCACTTCGGGCAGTCACCAAGGGCGCGGGGGAGGTTTACGCGAAGGGCGCGAACGTGGGCGAGCTGATCGAGGATCTGGAGCTCCAGTTCCCCGGGCTCCGCGAGCGGCTCGTCGAGGACCGGGGCGAGCTCCGGCGTTTCATCAACATCTACGTGAACCAGGAGGACATCCGCTTCCTCCAGGGAACGGGGACGGCCTTGAAGGAAGGCGACGAGGTCTCCATCGTCCCGGCGATCGCCGGGGGCGTCTGAGGTCGTCCCGCCCATGAGCCGGATGCGGGTCCGTCTGACCTTTCCGCCGGAACGGATTCAGGAACCCATCATCTACCTGCTCGGCAAGCAGTTCGACATCGTCACGAACATCCGGCGAGCGGACGTCAAGGCGGACTATGGCTGGGTGGCGCTGGAGCTGGAGGGGTCCGAAGAGAACCTGGAACGGGGGATCGCCTGGCTCAAGGCCAAGGGTGTCAAGGTCGACCCCATCGAGCGGGACGTGATCGTCTAGCCTGAGGGTCCTGTCCCGTAGCCTGCCCTTGACTTCCTGACGCTCCTGACCATGCGAGCACTCACCCGACACTCTCACTGATGATGAAGAATACCGAGTCGTCGGCCATGACAAAGGCGGAGGAGTATGGGATTGACATCACCCTCCTGGTCGAAAACCTCCGCCGGTCGCCGACCGAGCGGCTCCGGCGGCATCAGATGATGCTTGAGTTTGTCGAGGAGCTGCGCAGGGCCGCCCAGAAGAAACGCGAGGGCGCGGTCGCCGTGGAGCGGGATGGCTGAGGTTGCAGCGGGAAGGCAGGCAAGCAACGTGAGCCTATGATCTCCAAGCGGGTCCAGGGGTTCACCGAATCGGTGATCCGGGAGATGACCCGGGTCAACAATCTGTACGGCGGCGTGAACCTGGCCCAGGGGATGCCAAACTTTCCGCCTCCCCGCGAGCTGATCGAGGCGGCGCGCACGGCGCTGGACGGCGACTTCCACCAGTACGCGATCACGTGGGGTGCCCCGCGCCTGCGACAGGCGATCGCGGCCAAGTACGAGCGCTTCTACGGGATGGAGCTCGACCCCGAGCGCCACGTCACCGTCTGCTGCGGCTCGACCGAGACCATGCTCTCGACGCTCCTGGCCGTGCTGAACCCGGGCGACGAGGTCATCGTCTTCGAACCGTTTTACGAGAACTACGGCCCGGGCTGCATCATCTCGGGCGCCGAGCCGGTTTTCGTGCCGCTCGAGCCCCCGGACTTCGGCTTCGACCCTGACCGGCTCCGAAGAGCGGTTACCGGGAAGACTCGCGCCATAATCTTCAACAGCCCCAGCAACCCGACGGGCAAGGTCTTCGCCGCGCACGAGCTCCAGGCCATTGCCGACCTCTGCCTGAGGCACGACCTGCTGGCGATCACGGACGAGATCTACGAGCACATCGTGTTCGACGGCGAGACGCACACGCCGATCGCGACGCTCCCCGGGATGGCCGACCGCACCGTGACGATCTCCGGGATCTCCAAGTCGTACTCGGTGACCGGCTGGCGCATCGGGTACGCGGTCGCCTCGGCCGAGCTCTCCCTCGGGATCCGGCGCGCCCACGACTTCGTCACCGTCGGCGCGCCCCACCCGCTCCAGGAGGCCGCCGTGGCCGCGCTCGAGCTCCCGGACAGCTACTACGTCTGGCTCCGGGAGATGTACCAGGCCAAGCGCGACCTTCTCCTCGGGCTCGTGGAGTCCGCCGGCTTCGTGGCCTTCAAGCCGAAAGGCGCGTACTACATCCTGACCGAGGCCGCCCACTTTCTCGAGCGCTTCGGCTGCGCCGACGATCTCGCCTTCGCCATGTACCTCGTGAAGGAGGTGGGGGTCGCGACGGTCCCCGGCTCCTCGTTTTACGCCCACCCGGAACTCGGCAGAACCAAGATCCGCTTCTGCTTTCCCAAGACGGACGAGATGCTGAAGGACGCCGGTCAGCGCCTGCAGAAGCTCAGGCTGGGGTGATAGATCTTCGGCAGCGTGCGGCCCTCGAGCGCGCACCCATGCCTCCGGCATGGGTACCCGGCCCGCGCAATCTGGGGGGAGGATTCGGAAGGGGGGCGTGAGCCCCCCTCCGAGGTAGATGTGACGCTCCGGGACGCCGCCCTCGCCATCTTCCACGCCGGCCTGAGGGCCGGCGAAGTGGGCTCGCTCCTGCGTCAGGCTGTCAGGTTCGACGGCCGCCGCCTCGGCGTTGGCTCCGCCGACTTCGACCTCACGCGGAGCCACCGCCTCCTCGTGCTCGGCGCGGGAAAAGCTTCCGGCGCCATGGCCCAGGCGCTGGAGGAGCTGCTCGAGGATCGCATCGCCGACGGTCTGGTGGTGGTGAAGGACGGTTATCGGGCTCCGACCCGGCGGGTCCGCGTGGTGGAGGCCGGTCATCCGATCCCGGATGGCCGGGGCGCGACGGCAGCCCGGGAGCTTCTCGCTCTGGCTCGGAGCGCCGGCGAGGCCGACCTGGTGGTGGTGCTGATCTCTGGTGGGGGGTCGGCTCTTGCCCCGGCGCCTGTCCCGCCGATCACGCTCGGCGAGAAGCAGACCCTCACGCGGCAGCTCCTCGAAGGCGGGGCCACCATCGACGAGCTGAACGCCGTCCGCAAGCATTGCTCGCTGCTCAAGGGAGGTCAGCTCGCCAAGGCCGCGGCCCCGGCGCCCGTCGTCTCGCTGATCCTGTCCGACGTCATTGGCGACCGGCTCGACGTGATCGCCTCGGGTCCGACGGCGCCTGACGAGACGACCTACGCCAGCGCGCTGGCGGTCCTGGACCGCTTCGGGTTGAGGGAGCACGCCCCGGCCAGCGTCGAGCGCCACCTGGAGCGGGGCGCCCGGGGCGAGGTTCCCGAGACCCCCGAGGCGGGCGATCCGGTGTTCCGCCGGGTGACGAATCACCTCATCGGAAGCAATCGCCTGGTGGTGGAAGCCGCCGAGGCCAAGGCCCGGGAGCTCGGCTTTCACACCTGGGTCCTGACCGGGTCACTTCGAGGCGAGGCCGGCGAGGCCGCCGGGCATTTCGCCGATCTGGCTCGACAGGTCCAGTCGACCGGTCAGCCGGTTTCCCGTCCGGGATGCGTGATCGCCGGAGGGGAAACGACGGTGACGGTCCGTGGGAAGGGGAAGGGGGGGCGGTGCCAGGAGTTCTGCCTGGCCTCGGCGCTGAAGCTTGACGGGCTGCCCGAGGTCGTGGTCCTGGCCGCGGGGACCGACGGGACCGACGGTCCCACGGAGGCTGCGGGTGCGATCGCCGATGGGCGAACGCTGGGGCGGGCTGCCGAAAAGGGGCTGGACGCGCGGACAAGCCTCGCCGCAAACGACTCCTTCGGGTTCTTCGCCGCCCTCGGCGACCTGGTTCACACCGGGCCCACCCGGACGAATCTGCTCGACCTCTACCTGCTGCTCGTGGGTCCGCTGCCGTCGAAATGAGCGATACGCTCTGAAGCGTTGATTTCACGGCGGGTCGTTTCGCCCGCCCACCGGGTTATCCACAGGTGCCTCACACGGAATGTGGACAAGCTGGCTGCCGGTAGTTTGACACGTTTTTTGACACTCCAGTATCCTAGGGGCGGTTGTTCGAGCCGAGGGGCGTCGGCCATGCCGTGAGGCAGGCCCGCCACGAGGCGAGACCCAGTATGTCGCGGGTGAACCTCCTCGAGTGCGCCCCGCGGGAGCTCGAAGCGCTCGCCGAGCGCTGCGGCCAGCCCCGCTATCGCGGTAGCCAGCTCGCCGGCTGGCTCTTCAGGCGAGGTATCCTGGACCTCAACGCGATGAGCAACCTGCCGAGGGAGTTCTGCCAACGGCTCGCCGCGGAGGCCGTCATCGAGGCTCCCGTGATCGCCCGGTGCATCGCTTCGCGGGACGGGAGCCAGAAGTTCGTCCTGCGCCTTTCCGACGGCGCGGAGATCCAGTCGGTGCTGATGCCGGACGCCGACCGGCTGACGCTCTGCCTCTCGACGCAGGTCGGGTGCGGGTTTGCCTGCGCCTTCTGCTTCACTGGCACGATGGGGCTCGGCCGGAACCTCAGCGCGGGGGAGATCGTCGGTCAGCTCGTGGCCGTTCGGTCGACGCTCCCCGCCGGGAGCCGGGTGACCCACCTGGTCTACATGGGCATGGGCGAGCCGCTTGCGAACTATGCCGCGACCGTCAAATCGCTCAGGCTCCTCACCGACCCGGGTGCCTTCGGCTACTCGCCGCGTCGGGTCACCGTGTCCACGGTTGGCCTGGTGAGCGGGATCGCGAAGCTGGCCAAAGAGAACCTCAGGGTCAACCTCGCCGTTTCGCTTCACGCCACGACGAACCCGGTGCGCAGCCGGCTCATGCCGGTGAACAAGGGGCGGGGGCTCGAGGAGCTGCTGGCCGCCTGCCGCAGCTTCCCCCTTCCGCTCCGCCGGCGGATGACCTTCGAGTACGTGCTCCTCCACGAGGTCAACGATTCCCGGGAAGATGCGCTCAGGCTGGCGCGCCTGCTCGAGGGCATCCGGGCCAAGGTGAACCTCATCCCGTTCAACGACTGGGCTGGCGCCGGCTTCAGCCGTCCGCCGCTCTCGCGAATCCTCGATTTTCAGACCCGTCTTCTCGAACGGGGCGTCACCGCCACGATCCGCTGGAGCAAAGGCGAGGACATCGGCGCAGCGTGCGGCCAGCTCGCCGAGGCACCCGAGGGTGAAGACGGCATGGGCGCGGCCCCGCCCGCGAGGCGGCCTGAGGCGGGCCGCAGGACGATCCGGGCATGAGCACATCCTGCCCCGTCACCGTGGCGTTCGCCACGCTCGGCTGCAAGCTCAACCAGGCGGAGACCCAGGAGATGCGGGGACTTCTGGAATCCCGCGGCTTTCGGGAGGTCCCGTTCGAAGCGCCGGCCCAGGTCTACGTCATCAACACTTGCACGGTCACGGGGAGGGCAGACTTCTCGGACCGTCAGACGATCCGCCGCGCGATTGCTCGAAACCCCGAGGCGCTGGTGGTGGTTACCGGCTGCTATGCGCAGACGGATCCCGGGGCGATCGCCCGGATCCCCGGCGTCGGCCTGATCCTCGGGAACCAAGAAAAGTACGAGCTCGCCGGGCTCCTGGACGCGCTCGGCAATCGTGTCCGGCCCCTGGTCAGGGTCAGCGATGTCTCGCGGGCCCGCGCGGTTCCTGTTGCGCCTTTCACGCGGCTCTCCGGTCGCTCGCGTGCCTTCGTCAAGGTCCAGGACGGCTGCCAGCACCGCTGCGCCTTTTGCATTGTCCCGTACGCGCGGGGACCGAGCCGGAGCCAGGCGCCCGAACGCGTGGTCGAACAGGTCCAGCGGCTCGTGGACTCGGGTTATCGTGAGGTGGTGCTGACCGGGGTGGACATGGGGCATTACGGCTGGGACCTCCTGCCCCGTACCACGCTGGCGGGACTCCTTCGCCTGATCCTCCGCGAAGTGCGAGGGCTCAACCAGCTTCGTCTTTCGTCGATCCTCCCGGCCTACTTCACTCCTGAGCTGATCGAGGTCGTCTCGGGGTCCCCGGTCATCGCCCCCCACCTCCACGTCCCGCTTCAGAGCGGGAGCGACCGGATCCTGAGGCTGATGAGAAGACCTTACAACACGAGCATTTATACCAGGCTCGTTGAGACACTCTCGAAGCGTATTCCCGAGCTCGCGTTGGGGACCGATCTGATCGTGGGTTTCCCGGGTGAGACCGAGGCTGACTTTGCGGGGACGCGAGCCCTTGTCCAGGCGCTCCCGTTTTCTTACCTCCACGTCTTCGCGTACTCGGATCGAAAGGGCACCGAGGCCGCCCGTTTGCCCGACCGTGTGCCCTCCGGCGTCATCCACGCGAGGAGCCGCGAGCTCCGGACCCTGGGCGGGACCAAGAGCCTGGAATTCAGGAAAACGTTCCTCGGCAGGTCCCTGGACCTTCTCGTGCTGGAGACGCGGGACCGCGCGAGCGGGCTTCTCGCAGGGCTCAGCGGCAATTACATCGAGGTTCTCTTCGACGGCCCTGACGAATTGATGGGCGGCCTGGCGTCGGTCGCTGTGGCCGACGTCCAACCCGGACGTACCTTCGGGACGCTCCTCGGCGCGCCGGGCTACCCTTCCGCAGGACCGGAGCCCGTGGCTCAGGCGGCGCGAGCGGGCGCGAGCGGGCAGCTTTAGGGTACTGAGCGTCCAGGTTCGAGCGCGGGCTTGGCCCGCGCGATTAACTCGGATGTCGCGCGGCGGCTGGCCTGCCTGGCGGCATGGCCGAAGCCGCCACGTTCGAACAAGGGGGGAGGATTCGGAAGGGGCGGGTACCCGCGCCGAAGGCGCACCCAGGCCGCAGGCCTGGGTACCCGGCCCTCCTCCGAGGAACGTGATGAAGATCGGCGTCATCGGCGGGAGCGGCCTCTACGAGCTGGACGGGCTCGCCGGCATCGAGTGGGTGCGGGTGAAGACGCCATTCGGGGACCCTTCCGACGAGTACTGCACCGGGCGCCTCGGCGAGCGGACGGTGGTCTTTCTGCCCCGGCACGGGCGCGGTCATCGGGTCATGCCGTCCGAGCTCAACTCCAGGGCGAACATCTACGGTTTCAAGGCGCTGGGTGTCGAGTGGGTGATCTCGATCAGCGCCGTCGGAAGCATGCGCGAGGAGATCCGTCCCCTCGATCTGGTGATCCCGGACCAGTTCTTCGACTGGACCCGGCGGCGGGTGTCCTCCTTCTTCGGCGACGGGATCGTGGCCCACGTGGGGATGGCGGATCCGGTCTGCCCGGACCTGGCTGATCGACTCGAGAAGGCCGCCCGCACGACCGGGGCGACCGTCCACCGAGGCGGGACCTACCTCTGCATCGAGGGCCCCCAGTTCTCGACGAAGGGGGAATCGAGGATCTACCGGCGCTGGGGCGTGGACGTCATCGGGATGACCAACATGCCGGAGGCCAAGCTGGCGCGGGAGGCTGAGCTGTGCTACGCGACTCTCGCCCTGGTGACCGACTACGACGTCTGGCACGAGAGCGAGGCCCACGTGAGCGTTGAGGCGGTGATCGCCAACCTGAACCGAAACGTCTCGACGGCCAAGGAGGTCCTGCGGCGGCTGATCCCCGAGGTCGGGCCGCCGCGCCGGTGCCAGTGCCCCTCACTCCTCCGGAACGCGGTCATCACGAACCCGAACGCGTTCCCGTCCAGGACGCAGAGGGCCCTCGGCCTCCTCCTCGACAAGTACTTCCCTCCTGCCGGTCGGCGCGGAACACCGGCGAAGGGAAAGGGTCGAGACTCCCGTGGCTGATCTCCTCGTGGTGGGGTCCGTGGCGCTGGACAGCGTCACGACGCCCTTCGGCAGAGTGACCGAAGCCCTCGGGGGATCGGCGACCTACTTCGCCTACGCGGCGAGCTTTTTCGCCCCGGTCAGCGTGGTGGCGGCGGTCGGGGAGGACTTCGCGCAGGACCACCTGGGGCTCCTCAGGGATCGGGGGGTGGACATTTCGGGCCTCCAGATCTCGTCGGGCCGGACCTTCCGCTGGGTGGGGGAATACGGCTACGACCTCAACGAGGCCCGGACCCTTGAGACGCAGCTCAACGTCTTCGCCGATTTCAAGCCCGTGCTTCAGGCGTCGCACCGAAAGAGCCCTTTCGTCTTCCTGGCCAACATCGATCCCGAGCTCCAGCTCGACGTGCTTCGCCAGGTAGACGGGCCGCGCCTGACGGCCCTCGACACGATGAACTTCTGGATCGAGGGGAAGCGTGACGCGCTCCTCAAGGTCGTGGCCGAGGTGAACGTGCTCCTCATCAACGATGCCGAGGCCCGCCACCTCGCACGCGAACCCAACCTGATCAGGGCGGCGCGGACGATCCTCGGCTTGGGCCCGCGGGCGGTGGTCATCAAGCGGGGGGAGTACGGGGCGCTGATGGCCTCGGAGGACCGCTTCTTTTTCGTCCCGGCCTACCCGCTGGAGTCGGTCTTCGACCCGACAGGGGCCGGGGACACGTTCGCGGGCGGCTTCATGGGTTACCTGGCCAAGAGCGGGGCGAGCGACGGGACCGCGATCCGACGCGCGATCGTCTACGGTGCCGTGATGGCGTCGTTCACCGTGGAAGACTTCTCGCTGAACCGGCTGATCCGGCTCCAGCCCGACGAGATCCAGCAACGGTACGCGACGTTTCGCGATCTCGTCAGGGTGGACGTCTAAGATGGTGCTCGACCTCCGCGTCAAGTATCGCCGCCTCGTCGAGATCATCCGCGGCCTCGAGAGCGTCGTCGTGGCGTTCTCGGGGGGCGCCGACTCGACCTTCCTGGCCCTGGCTGCCCGCGACGCCCTCGGCGCGCGGGCGCTCCTGGTCACGGCAGACTCGGAGACATACCCCGAGGGGGAGCTGACCGAGGCCGGGCGACTCGCCGCAATGCTCGGGATGCGCCACCTGGTGATTCGGACCCGTGAGCTGGACAACCCCGACTACGCCAAGAACCCACCCAACCGCTGCTTCTTCTGCAAGGAGGAGCTGTTCACGCGGCTCAAGCTCGTCGCCGAGCGCGAGGGGGGCGCGCACCCGATCTACGGCGCTCACGTGGACGACCTCGGCGACCACCGTCCCGGCATGCAAGCGGCCCGTCAGATGGGGGTGCAGGCGCCGCTCATCGACGCGGGGCTCACGAAGGCGGAGATCCGGGAGCTCTCCCGCGAGTTGGGCCTCCCGACCTGGGACAAGCCCTCCTTCGCCTGTCTGTCCTCGCGGTTCCCGTACGGGGACCCGATCACGCCCGAGAAGCTGCGCCAGGTGGACGCAGCGGAGGCGTTCCTCCGCAGCCTAGGGTTCCGCCAGTTCAGGGTCCGCCACCACGATCGGCTGGCACGCATCGAGATCCCGCGCGATGAGATTCCCAGGCTCTGGGAGGACGAACGACACTCGAAGATTGTCGCGCGGTTCAGACAGCTCGGCTATCTCTACGTGGCGGTGGACCTTCAGGGGTTCAGGAGCGGGAGCATGAACGAGGTGCTGAAGCTTCTCCAGAAGGATCCTCTCCCCCCAGGGGAGAGGGCAGGGTGAGGGGAAGTCGGCGGGGACGCACGTGGACCGCGACAAAATCAAAGCGCTCCTAGAGGCGGTGAGCCGGGGCGACCTTTCCGTCGACGAGGCCATCGCGCGCCTCCGGGACCTCCCGTACGCCGACCTCGGCTTCGCCAAGGTGGACCTGCACCGGGCCCTCCGGGCCGGGGCGCCCGAGGCCGTGCTCTGCCAGGGGAAAACTCCGGGGCAGGTCGTCGCCATCCTCTCCGAGCTGGCCCAGCGCCACGACAATGTCCTGGCGACCCGCGCCTCCGCCGAAGCGGCGCGCGCCGTCGAGGCTGCCGGGCTTCGCGCGCGCTACCATCCTGACCCCCGGATCCTCGTCGTGAACCCGAAGCCCGTCGAAGGGGTCGGGCTCATCGTCGTCGCGAGCGCCGGAACCTCCGACCTGCCCGTGGCAGAGGAAGCGGCGCTCACGGCGGAGGTCCTCGGGAACCGGGTCGAGCGCGTCTACGATTGCGGCGTGGCCGGTCTTCACCGTCTCCTCGACCACCACCTCCTCCTCACCGAGGCGAACGTGATCATCGCGGTGGCCGGGATGGACGGGGCGCTCCCCAGCGTGATCGGCGGGCTGGTCGACCGGCCCGTCATCGCCGTCCCGACCAGCGTGGGCTACGGAGCCTCCTTCGGGGGGATCGCCGCGCTCCTGGCGATGCTGAACTCCTGCGCGCCGGGCGTGAGCGTGGTGAACATCGACAACGGCTACGGCGCCGCCCACCAGGCCAACCTGATCAACAAGCTTGTGACCAAGATCCGATAGGGGCAGATCGCGTGAAGCTGGCGTACTTCGACTGCCCGAGCGGGGTCAGCGGCGACATGATTCTCGGCGCGCTCGTCGACGCCGGCTGCCCGCTCGATGTCCTCGGCGCCGAGCTCGACAAACTCGCCCTCGGCGGGTTTCGCCTCAGCGCGCGCCAGGTCACGAAGGGCGCGTTTCGTGCCACGAAGGTGGACGTGGAGCTGGAGCCCGCCGGGCCGCTCCCCCACCGAACCCTCCGTGACATCCTGAGCCTGCTCCAGCGGAGCGCGCTCCCGGAGGGGGTGAAGGCGGACGTCGCGCGGATCTTCGGGAGGCTTGCCGAGGCCGAGGCCAGGGTTCACGGCATCTCGCCCGACCAGGTACGCTTCCACGACGTGGGGGCGCTCGATGCCATCGTGGATGTGACCGGCGCGGTGGCCGGCCTCAGGCTCCTCGGCATCGAAAGCGTCCACGTCTCGGCGCTCCCCGTGGGACGCGGAATGGTGGACGGCCCTCACGGGCGGATCCCGATCCCGGCTCCGGGGACGCTCGAGCTGCTCCGGGGGTATCCGGTCTTCGACAACGGTGTCGAGGCGGAGCTGGTCACGCCGACGGGGGCCGCCATCGTCACGACGCTCGCGGTGTCCGCCGGCCGGATGCCGCCGATGACGGTCCGCGCGGTGGGGTACGGAGCGGGGAGCATGGAGCTCGCGATTCCCAACGTGGTGCGCTGCTTCGTCGGGGACGCGCCGGCCGGCCCGTCCGGCTCGACGGAGACAATCGCCCAGGTCGAGACGACGATCGACGACATGTCGCCGCAGCTCTACGAGCCGCTCCTCGACCGGCTCCTGGACGCCGGGGCCCTGGACGTCTTCCTGACGCCCGTCATCATGAAGCGAAGCCGTCCCGGAGCGGTGGTGACGGTCCTCTGCCTTCCGGAACGCGTCGGCGATCTCACGACACTCCTCTTCCGGGAATCGACGACCATCGGCGTCCGCTGGAGCGAGCACCAGCGGATCCGGCTCGACCGGGAGCTGGTCGTCCTGCCGACGGCCTACGGGCCGATCACGTTCAAGGTCTCCCGGCTCGGTGGCGAGCTGCTCACGGTGACGCCCGAGTTCGAGGAGGTGCGCCGGATCGCGCACGCGAAGGGGCTCGCGGTCCGCGAAGTGCTCGACCAGGCCCGATCCGACGCACGCCGCGCCCTGAGCTGACCGGGCGGCAGGCCGCGCGCAGTCCCCCGGGCCCCCAGCCATTTCGGAAGATAAGCCAGTAGCCACGCGGTAAAGCCTCGCCGGGGTTGCCCGTCGGTCCTGCCAGCGTTTCTCGCGCAGGGCACGCTATTTTCGCACTCGCAGAAAAGTCTTGACTTCAGCCGTATCTGTGTGT
>JACQWB010000188.1 GCA_016209385.1 Candidatus Rokuibacteriota bacterium | reverse complement strand
GTGGTCGAGCACATCAGCGATGACGTGGCGGTCATGTACCTGGGCAAGATCGTGGAGATCGCTCCGGCCAAGGAGCTCTACACCAACCCCAAGCACCCGTACACGGAAGCCCTGCTCTCCGCCGTGCCGATCCCCGATCCCACCGTGAAGCGCAAGCGCATCATCCTGGAAGGCGACGTCCCCAGCCCCATCAAACCGCCGTCTGGCTGCCGATTCCACACCCGTTGCCCGATCCGGATCCCCTCCTGCTCGGTGAACGACCAGGTGCTCAAGGAGATCGCGCCCGGGCACTGGGTCGCCTGCCAGGTCCGCGCCTAACTCCGAGGGCCCTCGCCCCCGCAACACCGGGCGAGACCGTGACCACTCACCTTCGAAGACCCGCAGTCGCCGGGCTCTTCTACCCGGACCGCGCCGACCGCATCGAAGCGGACCTGAACCGGCTCGTCGAGGACGTCGAGCCCAAGGTCGACGCCAAGGCGATCGTCGTCCCGCACGCGGGCTGGATGTACTCGGGACGCGTCGCGGGACAGGTATACGGCCGCGTGAAGCTGCCACGGCTGGCCGTGCTCCTCGGTCCCAACCACACCGGGCTCGGGCCGTGGGGATCCGTCATGACGCAGGGCCGGTGGGCGCTTCCGGGGAGCGAGGTGCCGGTCGCCCGGGAGCTGGGGCAGGCGATCCTCGCCGCCTCGCGGCTCCTGGAGGAGGACGAGCTGGCCCACAGCCGGGAGCACGCCCTCGAGGTCCAGCTCCCGTTCCTGCGGCGCGCCCGGTCCGACATCGCCTTCGTCCCCCTCACGCTCATGCGGACCGAGCTGGCCTTCTGCGCGGAGGTCGGGCGCGCTGTGGCCGCGGTGGTCAAAACGTGGCCGGAGCCGGTCATCCTTCTCTCGTCCACCGACCTGAACCACTACGAGTCGCAGGCCGTCTCGAACCGCAAGGACCGCCTGGCCATCGACGCGATCCTGGGCCTGGACCCGGAGCGGCTCCAGCGCACCGTGAGGGAGCACGCGATCTCCATGTGCGGCATCGCGCCCACGACGGCGCTCCTGGCGGCGCTCCGCGAGCTGGGCGGGGGAAGCGCCGCGCTCGTCAGCTACCAGACCTCGGGGGACGTGTCGGGCGATTACGACAAGGTCGTCGGCTACTGCGGGGTCATCATCACGTAGGCCCCTCACTCTGCCCTCTCCCCCTCAGGGGGAGCGGATGAAGGAGGGAGCGGCAGGGGCCGAAGCGCGGCGCCGGGGCGAAGCCGCCGGGGATCAGTCCCAGAGGTAGCGGCGGGGGTTGATCGACTGACCTCTGACGGCGATCTCGTAGTGGAGGTGGGGGCCCGAGCTCTTGCCGGTGTTCCCCGTGAGCCCGATCACCTGACCCCGCTCGACCTTCTGCCCCGGAGTGACGAGGATCTTCTGGAGGTGGCCGTAGAGCGTCCGGATGTCGTGGCCGTGGTCGAGGACCACGGCGAGCCCGTATTCGGACTGGCTACCCGCAAAGGCCACCTCGCCCGGCGAGGGAGCCTTCACCAGCGTCCCCCGCTCGGCGGCGATGTCGATCCCGCCGTGGAACTCCTTCGCCCCCGACCAGGGGGACACCCGGGTGCCGAACTCGGAGTTGACCGGTCCGCGCACGGGCCAGCGCGACGGAAACGCAGCGAGCACCTTACCGGCCTTGGAGATGAAGCGCTCGAGCGTTCGGAGACTCTGGCCCTCATCATAGACATTGGCGGCGAGCAGCTCGAGCTCCCGGGAGAGGTCCACGCGATCCCCGGGCGCTGAAGCCCCGCCGAGCTCGGTTCGGCCGCCGATCCCCACGCTCTTACGCGCGCCGCCTTCGTCAGGCCCGAACGGCTCCCAGATCTTCGCGTGCAGCTCGCGCCAGCTCGCCACCTCTGTCCGGATGTCGGCGAGCCGCCTCTGGAACCTGTCGATGAGGGACTGCTGCTCCGCCACCTGCGTCCGGAGCCACGCCGTCTGCGCCCAGTGGCGCTTCAGGAAAACGTAGTCAGCCGCAATCGCTCCGAGGACAGCGACCCCGAGGGCAAGAACCATCAACCCTCCAGAGACGATCCAACGAGGAAAGTTCAACCGAAGAATTCGCGTGCTGTCCCCCGCGACGATCAGGAGGTGGAACCGTTTGGGCTTCCTCATGGTCGTGACTCGCGTGTGAGGGCACGCCTCCCCCCACCCTGCCGGGGAGTGGCATCCCGGGTGAACTGCGCGACATCCGATCCGCCACCGTCGAAGCTCTTACCTCAGCGCTTGAACGGGACCACCGAGAGATCCCGGGTCGTCTCAGCGGGCTTGGCCTGGGTCATCCGGCAGTGCCCCTCGAAGAGCACCCCTTCCTCGATCACCACCACGGGGCTCTCCAGGTCGCCGAACATCCGGGCCGTTTGCTTGAGCTCGACCCGCTCGGTCGCCACGATGTTGCCGACCACCTGGCCGCTGACCATGACCGACCCGGTCCGGATGTTGGCGTTGACCACGCCCTTCTCGCCGACGATCAGGGTCCCCGTGGACATGATCTCGCCGTCGAACTTCGCGTTCAGCACGACGGTCCCGCTGAACGTGTACTTGCCTTCGATCTCCGAGCCTTCGCCGATGAAGGCCGTAAGGTCGCCGCGTTTGGAGCCGAGCGTGCGCTTGGACTTCCACAGCATGACGAAGTCCCCGCTGGATCAGGCACTCGGTGCCGTTACTTTTGCTGGCCGACCCGCTTCTCGTCCACCAGGTAGACCGGACGCTGGCCTTTCTGCGGCTCCTGATCCTTGATCTTGACCACGTTGCCGTTGAAGAACCCGCCCTTGGAGATCACGAGCGAATCGGTCTCGATGTTGCCGGACACGCGACCGGTGGCGGTGATCTCCACGTTCCCGGTGGCCACCATGTTCCCCTCGTACTGGCCCTGGACGATCGCGTCCACGGTCTGCACGTTGGCGCGAACCACGCCTTTCTCGCCGATCACGAGCTTGCCACCCACGTCCAACTCCCCACCGACCTCGCACTCGATCTGGATCGAGTCGGTGATTTCGAACTTCCCGTGGAGTTTGGCGTCGTTTCCGACGATGGTGAGGAGGGTGGCGGGACGGGGCGGGCTGCCGTTGTCCTGACCTTGCGGGTTGCTTTGCTTCTGGGACTGGCTGCGGCTGAACATCGGACCCTCCTTTTGGGATTCGATCAGCATGACTGCTCAGGCGACCCGACCAGCAGGAGCACCGGCGCCCCTCGCGTGCTCGGTCGCAGAGAACCCTCACCCCTGAGCCGGCCGGACGTGTCCCCCACGTTTAGCACCGTTCCGAGCCGGGTGTCAACCCCTTAATCCTCCCCTGAGCCCAGCGGCCAGGGGCGCGCTCACTCGAGAATCTTCTCCATGATGATCGTGTCCACCCACTGACCGTCCAGCTTGCCCTGCTCCTTGTAGACCCCCACGGTGCGGAAGCCGAACTTCCGGTAGAGCGCCATGCCGCCCTCGTTCCAGGGGAAGGCCGAGAGGACCAGCTTGTGATAGCCGAGCTCCCGCGCCAGCTCCACGAGCCCGGCGAGAAGGCGACTGCCGACGCGCTCCCCTCGCCACCGGCGCTCGACGTACACGGAGAAGTCGGCGACGAAGTCATAGGCGCGCCGGGGGTTGAACGCGTTGAGGCTCCCCCAGCCGACGACGGTTCCGCCGGCCTCGGCGACGATGACGGGGTGCTGCGGGCCGCGCGCCGTCAGCCACTGCCGGCGCTCCTCCGGCGTCCTGAGATCGGTCTCCAGGGTTGCGATCCGGTCCTCGATCCCCTGGTTGTAGATCGTGCAGATTGCCGGGGCGTCGTCGAGCGTCGCGGGCCGGATCGTTATCTCACTCATCACAGGTCACCAAGGTCGCCACGCGCGCCTCCCTTTCGGCCGACCATGCTACCACGGGGTGAGAGGAAACGTGTATAATCGCCCCATGTTTGACAGCCAGCGCTTCTTCGAGGAGGCGTGGCCCAAGATCTCGCAGGGCTTCGAGTCGGAGGCCGACGCCGAGTCAGAGATCCAGTGGATCCTCGGCCACGTCCAGCTCGCCGCCGGGGCGCGTGTGCTCGACGCGCCGTGCGGGTTCGGCCGTCACGCCCTGGCGCTCGCGCGGCGCGGCTACAAGGTGACGGGCGTGGACCTGAGCGAGGTCGAGCTGCGCCGCGCCCACGACCGGGCGGCGGCTGCCGGGCTCCACCTCGACCTCGTCTGCCAGGACATGCGCGCGATGGACTTCTCCGAGGAGTTCGATCTCGCGCTGAACCTCTTCTCGAGCATCGGCTACTTCTCCGACGAGGAGGATCGCCAGCTCCTGGACCGCTTCTGCCGGGCCCTCAGGCCCGGCGGAGCCTTCGTCCTCGACACCCGGAACCGCGACCACTACATTCGCAACTACGCGGAGGAGGAGACCCAGCTGGTCCCTGGCGGCACGGTGAGGATCACGCATCGCCTGGACCTCGCGACGAGCCGGATCAGGAGCGAGTGGCGGCTCCAGGAGGAGAACCGCTTTCTGGGGGAGACAGGGCTCAGGATCTATTCGCCGCATGAGCTCTACCGGATGCTCAGGCCGGAGCGATGGTCGAACGTGGAGATCTTCGGCGGCCTCGACGGCCGCCCCATCAGCTTCGACTCGCCGCGAATCGTCCTCGTCGCCTGGAAGTGACGGCGCCATGCCGGTCGTGAGGCTTCCGTACGACACCGGGCGGACGATCGAGCTGGCCATCCCCGACAGCAACTACCTGGGCAGCGTCGAGCAGCCGCGGCTCCCCGCCGTCGGAGACCCTGCCGCCGAGGTGCGGCGGGCGCTCGCCGAGCCCGTCGGGACGCGGCCGCTGGCGGAGCTGGCGCGGGGCAAGCGGCGGGTCGTGATCGCGGTCACCGATCTCACGCGCTACTGCCCCGACGCGATGGTCGCTGAGGCGGTCCTCGCCGAGCTGGGCCGGGCCGGCGTGCCGGACTCGGCGGTTGCCTTCGTCATGGGTCTCGGGAGCCACCGGG
This sequence comes from Candidatus Rokuibacteriota bacterium, assembly GCA_016209385.1. Taxonomy (NCBI): domain Bacteria; phylum Candidatus Rokuibacteriota; species Candidatus Rokuibacteriota bacterium. The sequence continues at coordinate 33,475 of JACQWB010000188.1, read as the reverse complement.
CGATGTCGCGCGCGGAGATCGCTGCCAAGCTGGGTGCGAGCATCGCTGACGGCTTCCGGGTTTCGAACCACGACTGGAAGGACGACCGCGCCCTGGTGGACCTGGGAACGGAGCAGGGCTTCCCGATCCAGGTGAGCCGTGAGGTCGTGGACACAGACCTCCGGATCACCACCGGCGTCGTCGAGCCCCACCTCTTCGCCGGCTACTCGGGCGGTGCCAAGACGATGGTGATCGGGGCCGGCGGCCACGCGACGATCGGTGCGACCCACGGCTATCAGGTCCTCTCCCATCCCTCCTCGCGCCTCGGCCAGGCGGACTCGGTCTTTCGCCGCTTCATCAACACTGCCGGCGAGCGCCTGGGCGTCGAGTTCGTCGTCAACCTGGTGATCGACCCCGACAAACGACTGATCCGCGCCTTCGCGGGCGCCCCGGTCGCGGTCTTTCGCGCGGGGGTGGCGTTCGCCCGGAGCGTGTTCGAGGTGCCCGTCGCCAGTGTCGCGGACATCGTGGTGTCGGTCCCCGGCCCCCCGAAGAACCTCAACCTCTACCAGGCCACGCGCGCCTGCTACCCGGCGATCCTCGGGCCGAAACCGGTCGTGAGGGAAGGCGGGATCGTCATCGTCCCCACCCCGTGCTCGGACGGCGTGGGCGAGGAGTCAGCACGGCTCTGGCTCCGCGACACGCCCGATGGCCCGAGTATCGTCGAAAAAGCGCGCACCCGGGGGATCCCGGAGGGCGCCCACATGGGGTACCGCTTCGGCCGCTTCCTGACCCATGTCTCCCAAGTGATCGTGACCGACTGCCTGATCCCGGAGGCGACGATCCACGAGGTGCGGCTCACCCCGATGGCGACGGCCCAGGCGGCGCTCGACCACGCCCTCGCCACCCTCGGGGCTGACGCCCGGGTCCTCGTGATCCCCCACGGCGTGGCCACCATTCCCGTTCTCTCTTCTTAACGCAAAGGAGCCCCGTTTCCATGGCCCACGACATTAAGCCCCTCGTCATCGTCGGTGGACCGATCCATACCGCCGGAATCGAACTGCTCCAGAGCGAGGCCCGCGTCGTGATCGCGGAGGATCTGACCGAGGAGGGGGTCGTCCGCGCGGCCCAGGACGCCGAGGCCATCCTGTTCAGGATCAAGCCCCCGTGCACCGAGCGCCTCATGGCCTCCTGCCCCAAGCTCAAGGTGGTGGGGCGCTACGGGGTCGGCCTCGATACCGTGGACCTCGCGGCCGCGACGCGACTGGGGATTGCCGTGGTCCACGCCCCGGGCTCCAACTCGGACTCGGTGGCGGAGCACGCGCTCATGCTGATGCTCTGCTGCGTGAAGAAGACCATCCGCATGGACCGGTCCGCGCGGCGGGGTGAGTGGCGGGGATCGGACTACCGGGGGATCACCGAGCTGAAGGGGGCCACGCTCGGGATCATCGGGGTCGGCAACATCGGCCGGCGCGTGGCCCACATCGCCCGCGGCTTCGGGATGAACGTCCTCGGGTACGACCCCTACGTCCCGCGCGACGAGCTGGAGCGGCGCGAGGTGCAGCCGGTCTCCGACCTCGCCGACCTCCTGGCCCGCGCCGATATCGTGACGTGTCACACGCCGCACACGCCCGAGACCCATCACCTGATCAGCGAGAAGACGATCGCGCGGATGAAGGACGGGGCGATCTTCATCAACACCTCGCGCGGCAAGGTGCAGGACGAGCGCGCGGTGTTCGAGGCGCTGACCCGGGGGAAGCTCCGCGCGGCCGGCCTGGATGTGTGGGAGGAGGAGCCCACGTCCCTGGACAATCCGCTCCTGAACCTGGACAACGTGGTCTGCACCCCGCACGTGGCAGGCGTGAGCGAGACGGCCAACCGCAACATCGCGGTCGGCGTGGCATCGGAAATCCTGAGAGTCCTGCGCGGCGAGAAGCCCAAAGCCCTCGGCAACCCCGACCTCTGGCCCCGCCTCACCCACCTGCGGCTGGACAATCGGTGGGGGCCTTGACGGCCCCCTCCGACGCCTCCCCCAGGAATCGGTTGCGCGGGCGAAGCCCGCGCTCGAAGGCCATTACTCCGACAGGCTCCTAGCTGTGCGACTCGATTGACCGGGCGCGCGGGGCGCGTCTATACTGGCGTACACGCATGCCGATCGACGCGCGCCCTCCCAAGGAGATTCGCGAGGAGATCCGCCGGGGCAAGTACACCGGCGTGACGGCCGGCCTGGCGCCCGGCTACGTCCAGGGGAACCTCGCCGTCCTTCCCAAGGAGTACGCCTACGACTTCCTCGTCTTCTGCCAGCGAAACCCCCGGCCCTGCCCGCTGATCGAGGTGACGGATCCCGGCTCGCCCGAGCCAGCGGGCGTGGCCCCCGGGGCCGATCTCCGAACCGACATCCCCAAGTACCGGATCTACCGCGACGGGAAGCTGGCCGAGGAGGTGACCGACATCACGCCCTACTGGCGGGAGGACCTGGTCGCCTTCCTCCTGGGCTGCTCCTTCACCTTCGAATGGGCGCTGATGGACGCGGGCGTGCCGATGCGCCACATCGAGGCCGGGCGGAACGTGGCGATGTGGCGCACCTCCATCGCGTGCCGGCCCGCCGGGCGCTTCCAGGGCCCGATGGTGGTCTCGATGCGTCCGATTCCCGCCGAGCTGGTGCCGAAGGCGGTGACGGTGACCGCGCGGTTCCCCATGGCTCACGGCGCCCCGGTCCACATCGGCGACCCTGCGACCATCGGGATCAAGGACGTGGACCGCCCCGAGTGGGGCGACCCCGGAATTTTCCAGTCCGGAGACGTGCCCGTATTCTGGGCCTGCGGCGTGACGCCCCAGGCCGTGGCCCTCGCGAGCAAGCCCCCCTTCGTCATCACCCACAGCCCCGGTCACATGTTCATCACCGACTTGCCGAACCACGCCCTCTCCGTCATTTAGAATTCGACATGCGGCGGGGCACCCCGCGTCGCTCAAGTCTCCTCGCCTCGACGGGCTTGGCTCGCTCGGACGCCTCCGCTGGCCCCCCCATCCCCCCGAGGCGGGGGGTAGTCCTCGCAGCCCAACGCTGTTGGGCCGCTCGGAGCGCTGCGGCGTCCTGCGCTTCGCCGCCCGCTATGGCTCGTCGAATTCGCTACGCAGGGCATCCCCGCCGCATGTCGCTACGCTGATGTATTCGGAGCCGAAGTTCCTCCCTGCGGGCGACCAGGCCGTTTCGGTGGAGTTCGGTGACGCGATCGGCCCCGAGGTCAACACGCGCGTTCGGGCCCTCGAGTACCTGATCCAGCAGAAGGCGATCCCGGGCATCGTCGAGACCGTTCCGACGTTCCGCGCGCTCCTGGTCTACTACGACCCGATCGTCATCGGCTGGAATGAGCTGCTCGCGATCCTCACCGCGCTCATCCCTCAGGCCCAGGCCGAGGCGCTCCCGCCGAGCCGGCTGGTCGAGATCCCGTGCTGCTACGGCGGCGAGCTGGGCTTCGACCTCCAGGCAGTCGGTGAGAAGCTCGGGCTCTCCCCGGAGCAGGTCGTGAGCCGCCACTCGGCGGAGGAGTATCTGGTGTACTTCATCGGCTTCACGCCGGGGCTCCCCTACATGGTGGGGATGTCCGATCCGCTGACGATCCCGCGCCTCGACAAGCCGCGCACGAAGACCCCGGCGGGCAGCGTCGGGATCGGCGGGACCCAGTGCTGCATCTACCCGGTCGAGAGCCCCGGTGGCTTCTGGATTCTCGGCCGGACGCCGCTCGCCCTCTATGACCCCTCGCGCTCGGATCCGATCCTCCTCCGTCCGGGCGACCGCGTGCGCTTTCGCCCGATCGACCCGGGCGAGTTCGAGCGCATCTCGGCCGAGGTGGCGGCAGGGTGCTTCGTCGCCAGGGTGGAGACGTGACCGCGTTCACGGTCCTCGAGCCCGGCCTCCTCACGACGATCCAGGATCTGGGCCGGCCCGGCTACCTCCGCTACGGCATCCCGCCCTCTGGACCCGTAGACCGGGAGGCGTTCATCTTGGCCAACCGGTTGGTCGGGAACCCCGAGACGGCCGCCGCCCTCGAGTGCACGCTGATGGGGCCGCGGCTCGACGTGGACGCGGACTGTCTGGTTGCGGTCACCGGTGCCGAGATGCCGATGACGGTGAACGACCGAGCGATCCCGCCCTGGACCGCGGTGCGTCTCAAGGCTGGCGACGCGCTGAGGCTCGGTACTGCCCAGCGCGGGGTGCGCACCTACCTGGCCATCGCGGGAGGGATCGACGTGGCACCGGCCCTGGGGTCGCGGTCAACGTACCTCCGCGGTCGCCTGGGCGGGCTCGAAGGGCGGCAGCTCAAGAAGGGCGATCGCCTTCCGATCGGCCGCCCGACGGCTCCGCTCGAGCGCTACGAGGGGCGCCGCGTGAGGGCTGAGCACATCCCGTCCTATTCCGAGGAGCCTGAGGTCCGGGTCGTGCTCGGCCTGCAGGCCGATCGCTTCACGCCGGCGGGGATCGCGGCGTTCCTCGAGAGGCCGTACGAGATGCTGCCCCAGTCGGATCGGATGGGGGCGCGGCTCCGCGGCCCGCACATCACCCACACGCGGGGTCACGATATCGTCTCTGACGGCATCCCGCTCGGCGGGATTCAGGTCGTGGGCGACGGGCAGCCGATCGTCCTCCTCGTGGACCGGCAGTCCACGGGAGGCTACACGAAGATCGCGACCGTCTGCTCCGTCGACATCGGCCGGGTCGGGCAGGTGAGGCCGGGGCAGAAGCTCTGGTTCCGGAAGCTCTCGCTGGATGAGGCTCACGCCGTCCACCGGGCCGAGCGCGCCCGCCTGGACGCCGTGGGGCTCGAATGAGGAGTGAGGCCATGGCGAGCAAGGTGATTGATCTCAACTGCGACATGGGGGAGAGTTATGGGAGGTGGACCCTCGGAGCCGATGAGGCCATCATGCCGTTCATCACCTCGGCAAATATCGCCTGCGGTTACCACGGAGGAGATCCTCACGTCATGAGGAAGACCGTCGCGCTGGCCCTCCAGCACAAAGTTGCCATCGGGTCCCATCCGGGATTGCCGGACCTGATGGGGTTTGGCCGGCGGGTCATGGATGTGAGCCCCCAGGAGGTGAAGGACTACATGTGCTACCAGACCGGCGCCCTGCGCGAGTTCGTCCGGGTCGCGGGGAGCGACCTCCAGCACGTGAAGCCTCACGGCATCCTCTACAACATGTGCGAGAAGGACGAGGCGCTCGCGCAGGCGGTGGGCGAGGCGGCCATGGAGTCGGGGAAGGGGCTGATCCTCATGACGCTCGCCTCGGGCCGCTACGACGCCACGTGCAGGAAGATGGGCTGCCGGGTCGCGTCGGAAGGGTTCGCGGACCGCGCCTACAACGTGGACGGTACCCTCGTCTCCCGCAAGCTTCCGGGCTCGCTCATCACCGATCCCCAGCAGGCCGCGGCCCAGGCCGTGAAGATGGCGCTGCAGGGGAAGGTGCACACGATCGACGGGGTGGACATCGACATCTCGGTCCAGACGATCTGCTGCCACGGCGACACGCCGGGGGCCGAGAAGATCGTTCGGGCCGTGCGGGATGCTCTGGAGAAGGCGGGCGCCCAGGTGAGGCCGCTCAGGGAGTGGCTGCCAGCGGCGTAGCAGGATGCTGAGGAACCTGGTTCGAGCGCGCACCCACGGCTCCGCCGTGGGTACCCGGCCCGCGCAACCCGAGGGGGGAGGCATCGGAAGGGGGGCGAAGCCCCCCTCCGAGAAAAACAGGAGGACACGAGGATGAGACGAGTTGTTGTCTGGATGGTGGTGATCGGATTCGGGATGGCGGTGACGGGCTGCGCGACCGTTCAGCCCAGTGTCTACGCCTATCCAAAGAAAGGACAGACCGCCGAGCAGGTGTCGCGCGACCAGACCGAGTGCCAGGGCTGGGCGAAGCAGCAGACCGGCTTCGACCCCGCCTCGGACACGGCCAAGGGCGCCGGGCTCGGCGCGGTGCTGGGCGCCCTGGGCGGCGCGGCGACCGGGGCGGCCATCGGCGCGGCGACGGGAAGCCCCGGCAAGGGCGCGGCGATCGGCGCGGCCGCCGGCGGGATCGGCGGCGCAGCCGTGGGCGGCGGCGTCGGCTACACGAAGAGCAAGGAGGGGTACGACAGGGCGTACGCCGCGTGCATGACCGCGCGCGGCTACGAGGTCAGGTAGCGCGCGCCGCATGGATCTCTGCGACGAGCTGCTCCGCGGCGCTATCGACCTCCACCAGCACGCGGCGCCGAGCCTCTTCGAGCGGGTCACCGACGACCTCGGCCTGGCCTCGGAGGCCCGGCGCCGCGCCATGCGCGGGGTGCTCATCAAGGCGCACGAGCAGGACACTACGGGGCGGGCGTTCCTCGTGCGGAAGCAGGTCCCCGGCGTGGAGGTCTTCGGCGGGATCGTGCTGAACTGGGTCGTGGGTGGTCTCAACCCGCACGCGGTGGACGCCTCGATCAAGCTCGGCGGCAGGATGGTCTGGATGCCGACTCTCTCGGCCCAGCACCACATCGACTTCTTCGGGGGGAGCCACTTCGGCCGGAGCATGGTGCCGCGGGCCGGGCTCCGCGCGGCGCGCCAGGGCGTCCGCGTCCTGACCGAGCACGGGGAGCTGACCGCCGAGACGCGTGAGATCCTCGGGCTGATCGCTGAGGCGGATGTCTGCCTCTCGACCGGTCACCTTTCCTTGCCCGAGATTAAAGTCCTGGTCAGCGAGGCCCGGAAGGCCGGCGTGAAGAAGATCCTGGTCACGCACCCCGATCTCGGGCTGTCCGGCATTTCCCTGAACGACCAGAAAGCCCTGGCTGCCGAGGGGGCGCTTTTGGAGAAAGACCTGATCACGATGATGCCGGCCTGGCAGAGCATCTCGCTCGAGGAGATGGCCAAGTCCATCCGCGAGGTGGGGCCCCGGCACTGTGTCCTCGGCACCGACTTCGGCCAGCTCCACCATCCCACGCCCGCCGAAGGCCTCCGAACGTTCATCCAGATGCTGCTGGAGCGGGGGATCACCGCCGAGGAGATCCGCACGATGGCGGCCGAGAACCCCGCCCGCCTCCTGGGGCTGGAGTAAGCCGGGTCGCTCCCCGCGCCGGGGTTCATGCTTGCCCGGCTCCTGGCTGCTGCGTCCCTGCTGGTCCTCGCCGCCGGGCGCGCCCTCGCCGCCGACTTCCCGCCCTTCCTGCCCGAGCCCGAGCGCTTCCCGCCGGAGGTCAGGAGCGAGATCGTCTCGGTCTGGACCCGCCACACGCTCACGCGCGCGGTGAGCGGCCAGCCGGCGCGCGTTCGGCTCGATCTCTTCCGGCTCTTCGTGGACCTTCCCGAGGTGACCGCGGCGGCGGCCCGCCACCTCGGCCTCGCCAAGTACCGGGTGCGCCAGCTCGGTCCTCACCTCTACGAGGCCGACGACGGCGAGGGGGCGACGGGCACCTATAGGGTTCTGGTGCAGGAGCCCCGTCGGAGGATCATGCTCACGTCGGGGAGCCACTCGAGCTTCCTCCTCGGGCGGATCTCGGGAGCCTCGCTCACGCTCCTCGCGTTCGAGCCCGAGACCGACGCCGACGGAACACCCAGCATCGCCCAGCGCGTGGAGACCTTCGTCAGGATCGACAACCAGGTCGCCGCCTTCCTCGCCCGGCTCCTCCTCCCGCTCTTCTCCGGCTACGCGGATCGAAAAGTCGTCGAGACCTTCAACGTCACGGCGCGCGTGTCCGAGTGGGCTCACGAGGACCCCGCGGACTTCTGCCGGTGGCTCGCCGGCGAGCCTGACGCCGGGCGCCAGCGCGCCGAGTTCGCGCTTCTTCTTCCCCAATGCGGATAGGGCATGCACCGCGCTTGACTTCAGCGGCGATTGCTGCAATAACCGGATAGTCTTCCGTCAGGAGACCCACCACCACACAGCGTAGGGGAGGAAGAGCGATGGGGCAGAGACGCCGTATTCTCAGCGTCCTCGTGGGGGTCGCCGCCCTGGGAGCACTGGCGGTCGCCTCCGTGCTCGCTCAGCAGGCGGAGCCGATCAAGATCGGGGTGATCCAGCCCCTGTCGGGTCCGGTGGCGGCTTCGGGGAACTATGTGCGCATGGGGACAGAGATCGCCCGTGACTGGATCAACGCTCGGGGCGGGGTCCGGGGCCGGCCGATCCAGCTTGTGATCGAGGACAACAAGTCGGACCCGAAGGAGGCCGCCAGCGCGGCGGAAAAGCTGATTGTCCGGGACAAGGTTCCGGCGATCATGGGGGCCTGGGGGAGCTCGATGACGCTTGCCGTGATGCCCAAGCTCGAGGAGTACGGGGTGCCGATGGTCGTCGAGACATCGAGCGCGGCCTCGATCACCAAGAAAGGGAACCCGTGGGTGTTCAGGATCAGCCCGCCCAGCGAGATGGAGGCCCTGGGGCTCCAGAAGTACCTGGGCGACCTCGGGGTGAAGAAGGCCGACTTCCTCGCGGTCAACACCGACTGGGGGCGCGGCGCCGTCTCGGCCTTCGGCGACATCCTCAAGAAGCGGGGCGCCAGCGTGGGCGCCGTGGAGTTCATGGACCAGGCGGCGACGGACATGAGTGCCCAGCTCACCAAGATCCGCGGGACCGGAGCGGACACGCTCTTCCTGACCACGAGCGTCGAACAGATCACCCTCGTCCTCAAGCAGGCGCAGGAGCAGCGGCTGGTCCGGAAGTTCATCACCACCGGCGGGAGCTCCTCGCCCGATCAGCTCGTGAAGCAGGCCGGGGCGGCAGCCGAGGGGACCTACCACATCCTCTTCTTCCTCCCCTGGTTCCCCGAGGCCATGCCCGACGGCAAGCTTGCGAAGGCGTTTGTGGACGAGTGGAACAAGCGCGGTCACCCCTTCGCCGGGCTGACCGAGGGGTTCCGCGGCCACGACGGAATCCTGACGATCGTTGAGGCGGTCCGGCTGGCGGGGAAGGCCGAGCCCAAGGCGGTCCGCGACGCCCTCTGGAATGTCAAGATCATGGGCGTGAACGGCCCGGTCAAGTTCGAGAAGGACGGCCCGCCCGGCAAGGAGAGCGCCCAGAGCCAGCCGAGCATCTTCGTCGTCGAGATCAAAGGCGGGAAGGTGAGCCTGCCGACGTTCATGGCCAGGCGCTAGTCCCAACGCGCCCGAGCGCCCCCGGCTGGCCCCCTCGCCCTGTCGCCTATTCAAGGTGAGGGGGCCGGGGGCGCTCTGTTTCCCCTCGCGTGGAGGCGTTTCTCCAGCACATCCTGAACGGCCTGATCCTGGGCGGGACGTACGCGCTCCTGGGAATCGGCCTCACGCTCATCTTCGGGATCATGAGCGTGGTGAACTTTGCCCACGGCGAGTTCTACACCCTCGGCGCGTACGGCGCCTTCCTCTTCCTGAGCCTCCTCCAGGCCAACTTCTTCGCCGGGCTTGTCTGCGCCGTCGCCCTCGGCGTCCTCCTCGGCGCGTTGTGTGAGCGCGTGCTGCTCCGCCCGCTCCTCGGCGAGTCCATCGAGACCACCATGCTGGTCATGATCGGGGTCTGGATCGCGATGCAGAACGCCGAGCTCGTCGTGTGGGGAGGCGTGGCCAAGAGTCTCGACCATCCCTTCCCCCAGGCGCCGCTCGTCCTGGGGCCGGTCTCCGTGGCACCTTTGCGGCTCTTCGTGTTCGGGACGGCCCTCGCCCTCATCGTGGCCTCGCATCTCCTGATCCACCGGACGAAGCTGGGCCGGGCCATGCGCGCGACCTTTCAGGACCGCGAGACGGCGGCGCTCATGGGGGTGGACATCCATCGGATCCACACGGTCACCTTCGCCTTCGGGTCGGGCCTGGCCGCCGCGGCGGGGGCGCTCCTGGGCCCGATCTTCGTCGTCTACCCGTCCATGGGCGACCTCGCCGCGCTCAAGGCGTTCTCCGTCGTCATCCTCGGCGGCCTCGGCAACTTCGCCGGCGCGACGCTGGGTGGCCTGCTCCTCGGCGTCGCCGAGGAGCTCGGCGCGGGGTACATCTCCTCCGGGTACCGCGACGCCGTCGGCTTCGCCATCATCATCCTCGTCCTCCTCCTGAGACCGTCGGGCCTCTTCGCCCGGGCCGAGCGCGTGGGATGAAGCGCGCCGTGCGCGCCCTCCTGGCGTTGAGCCTCGTGACGGTCCCGCTCTGGATCTGGAACCCGTACTACATCCACATCCTGATCATGGCCGGGATCTTCGCGATCCTCGCGCTCTCCCTGAACCTCCTCCTGGGCTACACCGGCCAGCTCTCCCTCGGCCACGCGGCTTTCTTCGGCATCGGCGCCTACGCCTCGGCGCTCCTCACGCTGAAGCTGGAGTGGCCGGTCTGGAGCGGCTTTCTGGCGGCGGTACTCCTCGCCGGGATCGCCGGCTACGGGCTGGGAAAGGTGTCGCTGAAGCTCAGGGGCGCGTACTTCGTCCTGGTGACGATCAGCTTCGCCGGCGTAATCTACCTGGTGAGCGTGAACTGGATGGAGCTGACCAACGGGCCTCTCGGGCTGCCTGATGTGCCGCCCGCAGAGCTCAGCATCGGCGGGCTCGGCGAGCTCTCGTTCAGGAGCAAACCAGCCTACTACTACCTGGTCCTGGCCGTGGCGGCGGTGGCCTTCTTCATCTGCCACCGGCTGGTGAACTCGCGGATCGGTCGCGCCTTCGTCGCGCTCAGAGAGAACGAGGCGCTCGCCGAATCGGTCGGCATCAACGGGACCCGCTACCTGGTCCTGGCTGCGGTCGTCAGCGCGGCGATGGCCGGAGCTGCGGGAAGCCTCTACGCCCACTACACGCGCTTCGTGAGCCCCGAGGTCTTCCTCTTCACCTACACGGTCACCATGGTGATCATGGTCGTCGCCGGCGGGAAGGGGACGCTGGCCGGCCCGGTGCTCGGCGCCCTCATCTTCACGGCGCTCCCTGAGGCGCTCCGCGCGGTGACCTCGTGGCAGTGGCAGATGCTCCTCTACGGTGTGCTGCTGGTCCTCACCGTCTTCTTCCTGCCCAAGGGCATGGTGCCGACGCTGAAGCCTGGCTCAGGGAGCGGCGAGCTGCGGGATGAGCTACCCTGTTTTAAGGCTCGCCGCGTCTTTACCGAGTTGGCCCCGAGCGTTCCGAGCGCCGGCTTCGCCGGCGCAACCCATGGGGGGAGGCATCGGAAGGGGGGCGGAGCCCCCCTCCGAGGATGTATGAGCCTGGCTGTCGAAGATCTCGCGGTGAGGTTCGGCGGCGTCACTGCGCTGGCCGGCGTCAGCTTCGAGGTCGAGCCGGGCAGGATCACGAGCCTCATCGGCCCCAACGGCGCCGGCAAGACGACCGCGTTCAACGTCATCACCGGCTTCCTCAGGCCTGTCCGGGGGCGAGTCCTCTACGAGGGTGAGCCTCTGACAGGATTGAGGCCGTACCAGGTCGCCGAGCGGGGCATCGTGAGGACGTTTCAGAAAACGAACGTCTTCCCCCAGATCTCGGTCTTCGAGAACGTCCTGATCGGCCTCCACCTGAGGGGGCGGGCCGGTGTCCTCTCGATCCTGATCGGCGTTCGGCGCGTGAGGGAGGAAGAGGCACGTCTGGCGGCCCAGGTCGAGGAGATCCTCGCCTTCGTCGGCCTCGCCCACCGGCGTGACGAGGTGGCGAGCGCCCTGCCGTACGGCGAGCAGCGCCGCCTGGAGCTGGCCATCGGCCTAGCCGCGCGCCCGCGCCTCCTCCTCCTGGACGAGCCGGCTTCGGGGATGAACCCGGCGGAGAAGACGGCGGTCATGCGGCTCATTCAGCGGATCCGGGAGGAAGGCGTGACGGTCCTCCTCGTCGAGCACGACATGCGGCTGGTCATGGGGATCTCGGACCGGGTGATCGCGCTGCACCACGGCCAGGTGATCGCGAAGGGGCCGCCGGGCGAGATCCAGGGCCACCCCGAAGTGATCAGAGCCTACCTCGGGGGCCTGTGAGAGATGCTCACGCTCGAGGGCGTGCGGGCCGCGTACGGCAAGGTGGAGGCGCTCAAGGGCGTCTCGCTCGAGGTGCGCGCGGGAGAGCTGGTGACGCTGATCGGCGCCAACGGCGCCGGCAAGACCTCCACACTCAAGGCGATCTCGGGGATCCTGAGCGCGACGGCAGGCAGGATCGTGCTTGACAACGAGGAGATTCACCGGCTCACGCCGCGCGAGATCTTGAGGCGCGGGATCGCCCACTGCCCCGAGGGGCGGCGGATCTTCCCCTACATGACCGTGCGGGAGAACCTGGAGATGGGCGCTTACGCGCGGACCGACACGCGCGCGATCCGCGAGGATCTGGAACGCGTGTTCGGCTATTTCCCCGTGCTCGCCGAGCGCCTCGAGCAGGTCGCGGGGACGCTCTCGGGCGGAGAGCAGCAGATGCTGGCCATCGGCCGGGCGCTGATGGCGGGGCCGCGTCTTCTGCTCTTCGACGAGCCGTCGTTAGGCCTGGCGCCCACGCTCATCGAGACCACCTTCGGCATTATCCGCGAGATCCGCCAGCGCGGGGTGACGGTCCTCATGGTCGAGCAGAACGCCTACCTCGCCCTCCGCATGGCGGACCGCGGCTACGTCATGGAGACCGGCCAGATCGCCCTCGCGGGCAAGGCCGGAGACCTCATCGAGAACGAGCATGTCAAGCGCGCCTACCTGGGCGGGTAAACCCTCGGAGGGGGGCGTTGCCCCCCTTCCGAAACCTCTCGCCAGGAGGGTTGCGCGCTCGGAAGGAGAACCGATGGGCGCGAAGTACTTCGGGGCGTCGGTGAAGCGGCGGGAAGATCCCCGGTACCTCACGGGGCAGGGGCGCTTCGTTGACGACCTCACGCTGCCGGGGCTCCTCTACGCCGCCTTCCTGCGGAGCCCTCACGCTCATGCCAGGATCCGGGCGATCCACACCGATGCGGCGCGGCGGCACCCCGGAGTCCGCGCCGTGTACACCTTCGACGACCTGGCGCGCTGGCTGAAGCCGCTTCCCACGTTCGGGAGCCCGCCGCCCGGCCTCGCCGCGCGCGTCGAGTTCAGGCTCAAGGACGCTCCCCAGTTTCCCCTCGCTCGCGATGTCGTCCGCTATGTGGGGGAGACGGTCGCGCTGGTTGTCGCCGACTCCCCGTATCTGGCCGAGGACGCGCTGGGCCTGATCGAGGTGGAGTACGAGCCGCTCCCGGCTGTCACGGATCCCGTCGCTGGCGGGGAACCGGGCGCTGCCCTGGTGCATCCCCAGTGGGGCGACAATGTGGCGGTGGCATTCACGCATGCGGTTGGAGACGCCGAGGCGGCCTTCAGCGCCGCGGCGGTCGTGGCGAGGGAGCGCTTCAAGATCCAGCGCTACGTCGGGATGCCCATCGAGCCCCGCGGCGTGGTCGCGAGCTTTGACCGTCGCGATGCCACGCTCACCGTGTGGAGCTCGACACAGGTGGTGCACTTCTGCCAGCAGGGCGTCGCGGCGGCGCTCGAGGTGCCCATTCACAAAGTCCGCGTCGTGGCTCCTGACGTCGGCGGGGGCTTCGGGACGAAGGCCTGCGGCTACGCCGAGGAGATCCTGATCCCGCTCATGGCGCGCGAGCTGGGTCGGCCGGTCAAGTGGACGGAGACCCGCCGCGAGCACATGATGAGCGCCGCCCACGCCCGGGACCAGCTCCACGACGTCGAGATCGCGGCGACGCGGGACGGTACGATCCTCGGCGTCCGCGACAGGATCTGGCTCGACCTCGGCGCCTACAACTCCTGGGGGATCGTCCTCCCCTACAACACGGTGGCCCACCTCCTCGGCCCGTACCGCATCCGGAACCTCTGGGTGGAGTTCAAGGCCGTCGTCACGAACAAGACGCCGAACGCGCCGTACCGCGGCGCGGGCCGTCCGGAGACGGTCTTCGCCATGGACCGGATCGTGGATTGCCTCGCGCGGGAGCTTCGGATGGATCCCGCAGAGCTCCGTCGCCGGAACTTCATCCGCGGGGACGAGATGCCCTATGACACCGGAATGCCCTACCGCGACGGGAACCCCCTCGTCTACGACAGCGGCGACTTCCGCGCGATGCTGGACGACGCGCTCCGGGCGTCGGGCTACGACGATTTCCGGAAGGAGCAGGCCGCGCTCAGAGCGAACGGCATCTTCCGCGGGATCGGGATCTCGGCCTACGTCGAGGGAACCGGCATCGGCCCCTACGAGGGCGCCTCGGTCAAGCTGGACGCGACGGGGCGCGTCGTCGTCGCCACCGGCGCCTGCTGCCAGGGCCAGGGGCACGAGACCTCCTTCGCCCAGCTCGCCGCCGACGTCCTCGGCGTCCCCATCGAATGGGTCACGGTCCACGGCGGCGACACCGACCGGATTCCTTTCGGGATCGGCACATTCGCGAGCCGGAGCGCCGTGGTGGCAGGCAGCGCCGTTACGACGGCGTCACGCCAGGTGAGGGAGAAGGTAGTAGCGGCAGCGGCCAAGCTCCTGGAGGCGCGCGCCGACGACCTGGAGATCGAGGACGGCCAGGTGTTCGTGCGCGGCGTCCCGTCGTCGGCGATCCCCCTGGCCCGCGTCATCCAGGCGAGCTTCCCCACGTTCGAGAAGCCCGGCGTGATCGAGCCGACCTTCGAGGCTACCGCCTACCACCACGTCCCCACGGTGACCTTCGCGAGCGCGGTCCACATCGCCCAGGTCCAGGTGGACCCCGAGACCGGCTGGGTCAGGCTCCTCCGCTACGTCGTCGCTCACGACTGCGGGCACGTCATCAACCCGATGATCGTGGACGGCCAGATCCACGGCGGCGTCGCCCAGGGCATCGGCGGCGGGATGTTCGAGGAGATCGTGTACGACGAGGCGGGCCAGCTCCTCTCGAGCGGCTTCATGGACTACCACATTCCCGTGGCCGACGAGCTTCCGTTCATCGAGACCGTCCACCTCGATTTTCCCTCGCCGCTCAACCCGCTGGGGATGAAGGGCCTCGGAGAAGGTGGGGCCATCTCACCTCCCACGGCCATCGCCGGCGCCGTCGAGGACGCGCTGGCGCCCTTCGGCGTGCGGATCACCCGGACTCCCGTCACCCCGGCCCGCCTGGCGGCGCTCCTCCGAGGAAATCGGGCTGCGCCGGGCTCCCCGGGAGCAGTGGGCTCGGGGCCACGACCCCTTGGTCAGGATTCCGGCGGGGAGGGATCAGCGGCATGAAGCAGGATCTCCGGTCGTTCGTCGAGGAGTACGCGACGAGGCATGCCGGCGAGTTCGTCCGCGTCACCGAGCCGGTGAGCCTGGAATTCGACCTCCAGGCCGTCGCCCTGGAGCTGGAGCGACGTCGTCGGTTCCCGATCCTCCTGTTCGAGAACGTCGTCGGGCACCGGATCCCCGTGATCTCCAACGTCATGGCCAGCCGGCGCGTCTTCGCCTGTGCCCTCGGGGTCGACGCGGCCGGCATGCCCTTCGAGTACGCGCGGCGCCTCAAGGAATACGTCAAGCCGGTGGTGGTCCCCGATCCGCCCTTCCACCACACGGTCCTGACCGGCGAGCAGGTGGACCTCTCGAAGCTCCCTATCCCCACGTATTTCCCCGGGGACGGCGGGCCCTACATCACCGCGGCGATGACCGTGGCCAAGGACCCCGGCACGGGGGTGGAGACCGAGGGCTACCACCGCTACCAGGTCAAGGGGCGGAACAAGATGGGGGTGAGCCTCCACTCGCGGCGGCGGATGTTCGAGTACCAGCGGCGGGCCGAGGCCGCGGGGAAGAACCTCGAGTGCGCTGTCGTCATCGGGCTCCACCCCTGCGTCAGCCTCGGGTCGCTCGCCTATCCTCCGCCCGAGGTCTCCAAGTTCGAGGTGGTCGGCGGGCTCTTTCAGGCGCCGATGCAGATCGCACCCTGCAAGACCATCGACCTGATGGTCCCGGCGTGGGGCGAGATCGTCATCGAGGGCGAGATCCTGGCGGGGGTGCGGGAGAAAGAGGGCCCCTTCGGGGAGTTCACCGGTTATTTCGCCCGCCGGAGCACCGAGCACGTCTTCATCGCGAAAGCGATCTGTATGCGGGAGCGCCCCTGGTTCCAGTCCATCAGCTCGGGGCGCGCGCCCGACCACATCCTGCCGCTGGGCGTCCTCCGGGAGGTGGAGATCAGAAACGCCCTGAGCCGGGTCGTCCCGAACGTCAAGGCCGTCCACGTCCCGACCTCGGGCTGTGCCGCCTTCACGGCCTTCGTCTCGATCAAGCAGACCCGGCCGGGCGAGGGCAAACACGCCATTCCCGTCGTCTTCGGGGTGGACCACTACCTGAAGTTCGTCGTGATCGTGGACGATGACATCGATGTCTTCGACGAGTCGGATGTCCTCTGGGCCCTGGCCACCCGTGTCCAGGCCGACCGCGATCTCGTCGTCATCTCGGGCAGCCTGGGCGCCATCCTCGACCCCTCGGCCAGCGAGCAAGGGGTGACGGCGAAGATCGGCATCGACGCCACCCGGCCGTTCGGCCAGCCCTTCGCGGAGAAGCTCCTCATGAGCCCGGAGAAGAGGGCGTGGGCTCGGGAGCTGGTGGACCGGCTGGGCGGATCACGCGGGCAGTGATAGAATTCGCCCCGTTATGAGCACCATCCAATGGAGCGCATACGCCCGCGCCCTCGGACGCCTGACCGAGGCCGTCGGGCGGACCCCGCTCGTCAGGCTCCGGCGCGTGCCCGGTGATGTCGCGCCTGCGATCCTCGTGAAGCTCGAGTGGTACGGGCCGACGGGAAGCCTCAAGGACCGGATCTATCTCCACATGTTCGAACGGGCCGAGCGCCGAGGTGAGCTGGAGCCGGGGATGGCGGTTCTCGAGTGCTCGACGGGGAACGCAGGGGCCGCGTGCGCCTTCGTGGCGGCGGTGAAGGGCTACGCCTGCACGATCGTCATGCCCGAGGGGATGAGCGAGGAGCGGAAGAAGCTCATGCGGGCCTATGGCGCCGAACTGATCTTCACGCCGGGCGGCGAGAGTGACGTGGACCTCTCGCTCAAGAAGCTCGAGGAGATCCGCGCGCGCGATCCGGGCCGCTACTGGGTGCCGGGCCAGTTCACGAATGCTGACAACGTCGAGGCGCACTATCTGACCACCGGGCCCGAGATCTGGGAGCAGTGCGAGGGCCGGATCGGGGCCTTCGTCGCGGCCCAGGGCTCGGGCGGGACTCTCACCGGTGTCGGGCGCTATCTTCGGGAGCGCCAGCCCCGCGTCGCCCTGTATGCCGTCGAGCCTGCCGAGTGCCCGATTCTCGCGCACCGACGGTGGGGTTCTCACGGGATCGAGGGGATCGGCGACGGCTTCGTCCCCGAGAACCTGGACGTTGCGCTCCTCACGGGCGTGATCACCGTGAGCACCGAGGCGAGCGTCGCGATGGCGCGGCGCCTCGCGCGCGAGGAAGGGATCTTCTGCGGGATCTCCTCGGGGTGTAACGTCGCAGCCGGCGTGAAGCTCGCCCTCAAGCACCCGGAACTTCTGCCGATCGTGGTCCTGGCCTGCGATACCGGCCAGCGCTACTTCTCCACGGCGCTCTGCGGAGAGGCCAAGCACGTGGAAGTGCCGGAGCGCGAGCACCCGCTCGATCAGCGGAGCCGGGCGCTCCTGGATCGCTTCCAGCCGCGCTGGGAGGTCATCGATTGAGGTCCGGCGACTTTGTCGAGGCGCGTCGGCGGCTCGAGGCGAAGCCGCGGATCGGGGCGGAGAAGCTCACGACGCTCGCCGAGGCCGTGAGGCGCGTCAAGGACGGCGATCACATCGCGATCGGCGGCTGCCTCTTCTCCCGGACTCCGCTGGCGCTCCTGAGTGAAGTGCTCCGCCAGGGTCGAAGGGGCCTCACGCTCTCGCGGAACCTGATGTGCTACGAGGGCGAGTGGTTCATGGCGGCCGGGGCGGTGGAAGCAGTCGTGACGAGCTGGTTCGGCATCGGGCTGCCGTGGGGACTCTCGCGGATCATGCGCGAGGAGGTCGAGAGCGGCCGGATCCGTTACGAGGAGTGGAGCCACCTGGCGCTCGGGCTGCGCTATCGCGCCGCCGCCATGGGCGTCCCCTTCCTGCCGACGCTCACGATGCTCGGCTCGGATCTCATGGGGATCGCCGACGCGCGGACCATGGCGTGCCCGTTCACCGGCGAGACCCTCTGCCTCGTCCCCGCGCTCTTCCCCGACGTGGCGGTGCTTCACGTCCATCGCGCCGACCGGTTCGGCAATTGCCAGATCGACGGCTACCCCCACATGGACCCCGACATCGCGCGCGCGGCGACGACCGTGCTCGTCACGGCGGAGGAGATCATCCCCGAGGACGAGATCCGGCGCCACCCCGACCGAACGGTGATCCCGGGCCTCGTGGTGGATGCCGTCGTGGAGGTCCCCTACGGTGCCTTCCCCCACGAGTGCTACGGGCTGTACGAGGCCGACGTCTCGCACTTCGACGCCTACGTGGCCGCGATCACCGAAAAGGGGTCGCAGGCGATCCGGGAGTACCTGGACCGCTATGTCTACGGGGCGCGGAGCCATCGGGAGTACCTCGCGCTCTTCGGCGACGAAGCCCTCGCCCGCCAGTGCCGCGCGGCCAGGGAGCTGGTGTAGGCAGGTGGGCCGATGAGCTATTCAGCCTCGGAGCTCCTCGCCGTGATGGCGGCGCGCCAGCTCGCCGGGGTCGGCTCGGTGTTCGCCGGCGTCGGCATCCCGCTCCTGTCGGCGGCGCTGGCCCAGAAGACGTGTGCCCCCCACCTGATCATCGTGGTCGAGGGAGGCTCCATCGGTCCTGAGGTCATTCCGGGCCGGCTGCCGATCTCGACGAACGAGATGCGCGTGGCTCACCGCGCCCAGATGCTCCCGAGCATCACCGATACCTTCCTCTTCGCGCAGCGCGGGTCCCTGGACGTCGGCTTCGTCGGCGGCGCCCAGATCGACCGCTACGGCAACCTGAACTCGAGCATCGTGGGCCCTCGCGAGCATCCGAAGGTGCGGCTGCCAGGGAGCGGCGGCGCCAACGACATCATCTCCCTCTGCCGACAGGTGATCGTGGTGACCCTGCACGAGCGGCGGCGCTTCGTCCCCCAGGTGGACTTCGTAACCAGCCCCGGCTTCCTCGGCGGGGGGGACTCACGGCGGAAGGCCGGCCTCCTCTTCGGGAGCGTCAGCCGCGTGGTGACCAACCTGGGAATCTTCGGGTTCGACGCGGAGAGCAAGGCCATGAGGCTCGAGGCGCTTCACCCCGGCGTCTCGGTGGGGGACGTGACCGCGAACACCGGCTTCGAGCTTCTGATCCCCGAGCGCGTGGCGACCACCGAGCCGCCGAGCGAGGGCGAGCTGGCGCTGCTCCGGAGCCTCGATCCGGATCGGAGGTTCCTCTGAGCTGAGGGCCAGCGGATGCCGGTACACTTCGGCCTTGCCATCAGGAACTTCGTCGGCCCGGGGGAGACGCCGGACGTTGACGCGATCCTCCGCTACGCCGAGCGCGCCGAGGCTCTCGGGTTCGAGTCGCTGTGGGCCTGGGATCATGTCCTCCTCGGGGTCAAGCCGGCGTTCCCGATCCTGGATGCCATCTCGACCCTGACCGCGATCGCGGCACGGACGAGCCGCATCAAGCTCGGAACCGGAGTCCTCGTCCTCCCGCTCAGGAACCCGGTGCTGGCGGCGAAGGTCCTGGCGAGCCTGGACCAGATCTCGAAGGGCCGGCTGATCCTGGGAGTTGCGGCGGGCTGGTACGCGCGCGAGTTCGACGCGGTCGGCGTCCCGTTCAAGCGGCGCGGCCAGATCTTCGAGCAGAACCTGGACCTCCTGCTGCGCCTCTGGACCGACGAGGCCGTGACGGCCCAGGTCGAGGGCCTGAACCTCAGGGAGGCCGTGCTGCTCCCGAAGCCCTACCAGAAGCCGCGCCCGCCCGTCCTGATCGGCGGCTACGTGGAGGCGGTGCTCCGGCGCGTCGCGCGGATGGGGGACGGCTGGCTCACCTACTTCTACACCCCCGAGGGGTTCACGCGGTCGTGGACCGAGATCCAGGCCTTCGCCCGGGAGTACGGGCGCGATCCCAGGAGCCTCACGGCGACGAACCAGCTCGCGATCTACGTCGGCCACTCGAAGGCGGAGGTCGAGGCGCCCATGCGCCGGTGGCTCACCACCGAGTGGGACACGGCCGCGTGGAGCGAGTCCACCATCGAGCACGCGATCCGCGGAACGGTGGAGGAGTGCGTCGCCCAGCTCCGGTCCCACGTCGAGGCCGGGGTCCATCGGATCATCTTCATCCCGTACCGCTATCAGCCCGAGCAGGTCGAGCTGATCGCTGGCGAGGTGATTCCGCGTCTGACGGCGTAGGACGCCACCGCGCGATCCGAGGTTCCGCCGGGCGGAGAGTCGGACGGCAGCGTCTGCGCAGGCTGCGCCTTGCGGCTGGGTCGCGGGTTTGGCTAAGATGGACTGCGACTTGCCTGCCGCTCGCGAAAGGAGCGCGCGATGAGCGTGTCCGAAGCTCCGCTGAAGCGCACGCCGCTCTTCTCGGTCCACGTGAAGGCCGGCGCCAAGATGGTCCCGTTCGGGGGCTGGGAGATGCCGGTCCAGTACACCGGGATCGTCGAGGAGCACCGCACGGTCCGGCGCGCCCTCGGGCTCTTCGACATCAGCCACATGGGCGAGTTCGAGGTGGTCGGGCCGGCGGCGCTCGCCGCGCTCCAGCGACTCACGACGAACGACGTGGCGGGCCTCGAGGTCGGCCAGGTCCAGTACTCGCTCCTCTGCTATCCCGACGCCGGCATCGTGGACGACCTGACGCTCTACCGTCTCGGCGCGGACCGCTTCATGCTCACCGTGAACGCCGCCAACATCGACAAGGACTGGGCCTGGGTCACCGAGCACGGCGCTGAAGCGCGCTGGCGGAACATCTCGAGCGAGACCGCGCTCCTCGCCGTCCAGGGGCCGAAGGCCGAGAAGTGCGTCCAGGGGCTCGCCGACCGGGACGTCACGGGGATCCTCTACTACCGCTTCGTCGAAGGGCGCGTGGCCGGCGTGCGGGCGCTGATCTCGCGCACAGGCTATACGGGTGAGGACGGCTTCGAACTGTATGTGGTTGCGGGCGACGCCGAGCGCCTCTGGTTCGCGCTGCTGGAGGCTGGCGCGCCCGAGGGGATCACGCCGGTGGGGCTCGGCGCCCGGGATACGCTCCGCCTCGAGATGCGTTACGCGCTCTACGGCAACGACATCGACGCGACCACCAACCCGCTCGAGGCCGGCCTCGGCTGGGTCGTGAAGCTCGCGAAGGGCGACTTCATCGGCAGGAGCGCGATCGAGCGGGTCAAGGCCGAGGGGCCGAGGCGGAAGCTCGTCGGCTTCGAGATGGTGGATCGCGCGGTGGCGCGCCACGGTTACAGGATCCTGAAGGATGGGCGCGAGGCGGGGGTCGTGACGTCGGGTTCCTACGGGCCGGCGGTGGACAGGTACATCGGCGTGGGCTACGTCCCGACCGGGCTCGCGCAGGTCGGAACCGAGATCGACGTGGAGGTGCGGGGGACCATGCGGCGGGCGCGCATCGTGCCGACGCCCTTC
Source organism: Candidatus Rokuibacteriota bacterium (assembly GCA_016209385.1). Lineage (NCBI taxonomy): Bacteria > Candidatus Rokuibacteriota > Candidatus Rokuibacteriota bacterium. The sequence goes on along the minus strand of JACQWB010000188.1, from coordinate 12,052 downwards.
TATCCCTCCAAGGTCAAGAAGGGCTAGTCACCCCCTCACCCGACCCTCTCCCCCTCAGGGGAGAGGATGAAGGTGGGAAGGACAAGAAAGGTGAGGGCATGGAAAAGTACCCGGCGGACCTCAGGTACACGCGCGAGCACGAGTGGGCCAGGGTCGAAGAGAACCGGGCCCGCGTGGGGATCACCCACTACGCCCAGTCGGAGCTCGGCGATGTGGTCTTCGTCGAGCTACCGAAGGCAGGGACGAAGGTCACCCAGATGCAGCCCTTCGGTGTCGTGGAGTCGGTGAAGGCGGTCTCCGACCTCTTCGCGCCGCTGTCGGGCGAGGTGGTGGAGGTGAACGGAGAGCTGACCCAGAAACCCGAGCGCGTGAACCAGGACCCCTACGGCAAGGGGTGGATGATCACGATCGCGCTGAGCAACCCCAAGGAACTGGACGCGCTGATGACGGCGGCCCAGTACGAGGAGTTCCTCCAGAAAGGCGGCCACACCTGATGCGCTATATCGGGAACACGCCAGCGCAGCAGAAGGAGATGCTCCACGCCATCGGCGTCGGGACCGTCGAGGACCTGCTGACCCGCATCCCGCCGAAGGCCCGCCTGGCCCGGCCCCTGAACCTCCCGCCCGCGATGGCGGAGATGGATCTGGTTTGCCACATGCGCGGGCTCGCGGCCCTGAACGCCGGCGCCGACGACTACGTCTGCTTCCTCGGCGGCGGCGCCTACGATCACTACGTGCCGAGCCCCATCAACTCGCTCATCTCGCGGGGTGAGTTCTTCACCGCGTACACCCCGTATCAGCCCGAGGCCAGCCAGGGGACGCTCGCCACGATCTACGAGTACCTGAGCATGATCGCCGAGCTGACCGGAATGGACGTGGCCAACGCGTCGATCTACGACGGCGCCTCGGCCCTGGCGGAGGCGGCGCTGATGGCCCATGCGGTGACCGAGCGGAACGAGCTCGTGGTCTCCCGGGGGGCGAATCCGCTCTCACGTCAGGTCGTCGAGACCTACTGCGAGGGGTCGCGGCTCAGGCTCCGGGAGGTTCCTTTCGGGGACGGCTCGACCGACCTCGAAGCTCTGAGAAAGGTCGTCACGTCGAAGACGGCGGGGGTCCTGATCCAGTCTCCCAACTTCTTCGGCTCCCTCGAGGACGTGACGCGCGTGGCCGAGATCGCTCACGCGGTCGGCGCGCTGCTCGTCGTCTCCGTCGACCCGACGAGCCTGGGTCTCCTGGCGGCTCCCGGTGGACTCGGTGCGGACATCGTCGTGGCCGAAGGCCAGGGGCTCGGCGTGCCCCTCTCCTACGGCGGCCCGTACCTCGGCGTGTTTGCGACCAAGCAGGAGCTGATCCGCCGGGTCCCCGGGCGCCTGGTCGGCGCCACCGTGGACCTGGACGGTCGGCGCGGCTTCGTCCTGACGCTCCAGACCCGCGAGCAGCACATCCGCCGGGACAAGGCCACCTCCAACATCTGCACGAACGTGGCCCTCTGCGCCCTGATGGCGACCGTCTACCTGGCCCTGATGGGCAAGCAGGGGCTCCGCAAGGCTGGAGAGCTTTCGCTGGCCAAGGCCCACTATGCTGCGGCGGCGCTGGCTGGGGTGCCCGGCGTGCGGCTGAGGTTCTCAGCGCCGTTCTTCAAAGAGTTCGTACTCCAGCTCCCGACCTCGCCGGATCGCGTCGCGCGGCGGCTCCTGAAGGACCGGATCCTCGCCGGCGTTCCGCTGAAGCCGTTCGATCGGTCGCTGAAGGACTGCCTGCTGGTCGCGGTGACCGAAAAGCGGACGCGCGCCGAAATCGATGCCTACGCCGACGCCCTTCAGCGGGCCGTCGGCTAGGACCGACTCGACAGGATCACGAGGGCGATCAATGCGCGCGTACGACAAGCTGATCTTCGAGCTCTCTTCACCGGGGCGCGTGGGCTACTCGCTGCCGGACGCCGACGTCCCGACGGCAGACCCAGCCAACCTCCTGCCGGCCACGTATCTCCGGCCCAGCCCACCCGAGCTCCCCGAGGTCTCCGAGTTCGATGTGATCCGCCATTACACCCGGCTCTCGCAGCTCAACTTTTATGTGGACACCCACTTCTACCCGCTCGGCTCCTGCACAATGAAGTACAACCCGAGGCTCAACGAGGAGATGGCGCGGCTTCCGGGCTTTGCACGCTTGCACCCGCTGGCCCCGCCGGCCGCAGCCCAGGGCGCGCTTCGGCTCATGTGGGAGCTCGCGCGCGACCTGGCCGAGATTGTCGGCATGGACGCCGTCTCCCTCCAGCCTGCCGCGGGCGCCCAGGGGGAGCTGGCAGGGGTCCTCATGATCCGGGCCTACCACTTCGCCCGGGGTGAGAAGCGGACCAAGGTGCTGGTCCCGGACTCGGCCCATGGCACGAACCCCGCGTCCACCACGCTCTCCGGCTACCAGGTCGTCCAGCTCAAGTCCGACGCCAACGGCGAGGTCGACCTGCTGGACCTCGAGCGGAACCTGGACGAGGACGTGGCCGCCTTCATGATCACGGTCCCCAATACCCTCGGCCTCTTCGAGTCGCGGATCCTCGAGATCACCGAGATGTGCCACGCGAAGGGTGTCCAGGTATACATGGACGGCGCGAACCTGAACGCGATCCTGGGCATCACGCGGCCGGGCGACCTGGGATTCGACGTCTTCCACATCAACCTGCACAAGACCTTCACGACGCCGCACGGCGGGGGCGGCCCCGGCGCCGGCCCGGTGGGAGTGAAGGCGCACCTGACGCCGTTCCTCCCGAAGCCCGTCGTGACCCGCCGGCCGAAGCCCGGCTCAAACGCGGACGAGTACGACCTGGACTGGGGTCGCCCCCAGTCCGTCGGCAAGCTCCAGGCCTTCTGGGGGAACTTCGGCATGCTGGTGCGCGCCTACACGTACCTCCGCACCATGGGGCCGGACGGCCTCCGCGCGGTGGCCGACAACGCCGTCCTCAACGCCAACTACCTGATGAAGCGCCTGGAGCCCTACTACGACCTCCCGTACCCCGGGCCCTGCATGCACGAGTGCGTCTTCTCGGCCCGCCGGCAGAAGAAGCTCGGCGTGAGCGCCATGGACATCGCCAAGCGCCTCCTGGACCTCGGCTTCTATGCGCCGTCCACCTATTTTCCGCTGATCGTCGAGGAGGCGCTCATGATCGAGCCGACCGAGACCGAGTCGAAGGAGACGCTGGACGCGTTCTCCGAGGCGATGATCCAGATCGCGCGCGAGGCCGAGTCCAACCCCCAGGGCGTCCACGACGCGCCCCTCACCACGCCGGTCCGCCGCCTCGACCAGACTCGCGCCGCCCGCCAGCCCAACCTCCGGTGGACACCTCCCCGGCGATCCGGTTGATCCGCCAGGATTGTCGCCGGCACGTCTGTTATACTATGGTATGAATTTATTCATACTCAGGGAGGAGTCGAATGCCGGGCAAGAGCGTAAAGATCGCGATCAGCCTTCCCCGCGAGGCGTACCGGGCGATGGAGGGTGTCCGGCGGCGTCGCAAGACCACTCGGAGCGCGTTGGTGGCCGAGGCCATCGAGCAGTGGCTCTCAGCGCTTGAGCGGGAAGAAGACGTCCAGCGCTACATTGAGGCGTACACCCGGATGCCCGAGACGCCCGAAGAAGTGGCGCTCTCGCGCCAACTCTGGGAAATTGCCGCTGGCAATGAGGAGTGGCCGTGAGGCGGGGAGAGGTGTGGTGGGCTGAACTGCCTCCACCGTTCGGTCGTCGTCCCGTCGTGCTTCTTTCTAGAGACGAGGCCTATGCGATCCGGAATCAGCTCACCGTGGCGCCGGTCACAACCCGGATCCGCGGGATCCGTAGCGAAGTCCCGCTCGGTCCCGAACAGGGACTCCCCAAGCGATGCGTGGCAAACCTGGATACCATGGGGACCATCCCGAAGGTTGCGCTCCGGGAGCGGATCGCGCTTCTTCCTCGCGAGAAGGTGCAGGCGATCAACACCGCGATCCGGTTCGCCCTTGCCCTGGAGTAAGACTACGTGTAACGGTTCGAGAGTGGGACACAACTCTCCTTCCTGGTGAGGACATGACGCGCGAGGCGTGGCGGCTTTTGGTTACCGAGCCCTTGGATGGAGCCAGCAACATGGCCCTGGACGAGGCGATGCTCCTGGCGCGGATCCAGGGCTTGGCGCCGCCGACGCTCCGGTTCTTCTCCTGGAATCCTCCGACGGTCTCCCTGGGCTACGGTCAGCGCCTGGACGCGCGGATTAACGTGGAGGCCTGCCGTCGGCTCGGCGCGGGGGTGGTGCGGCGCCCCACAGGCGGAAGCGCGATCTACCACGACACGCTCGAGCGCGAGGTCACCTACAGCGTGGTGGCCCGCGCCGGAGACTTCGAAGGGAGCGGGGACCTGCTCGAGAGCTACCGGTGGATCGGCGCGGGGCTGACAGCGGGCCTCCGGCGTCTGGGAGTCGAGGCGGAGATGGTCCCGGTACAGCCCTCAGACCCCGCGGCAACGCCGGCGTTCTGCTTCGCCCGCACGGGCTCCTACGAGATCGAGGTCGGGGGAAAGAAGCTAGTGGGAAGCGCCCAGCGCCGCCAGGCCGGCGCCTTCCTCCAGCACGGCTCCATCCTTCTAGGAGCCGATGTAGCGCGCCTGCGCCTGGTCTTCTCCGGAGAGGGTGATCCTCTCGCAGGGATGACCACGCTGGAGGCGGCGCTGGGCCGCCGCCCCGCCCTCGACGAGGTCGTCCAGGCGCTGGCCGCAGGGTTCCGTGAGACGCACGGCCTCGACCTCATCCCGGGCGGCCTCACCGGGGACGAGGAGGCGCTCATGGAGCGGCTCACCCGGGAGAAGTACGGAACCGAGGGCTGGACTCAGAGCGGCAAAACTCTCACGGACCTGGGTTCCGTCTCCCTCGCTCGCTGAGGATCGGAAGGAGCGACGGACGTGGGGCGCAGTTTAGTCACTCTCATCGTCATCCTCATTCTCGGCATTCTGTGGTTGTTAACATGAAAACTGCGAGGGCTTTGGGCCTCACCATCCCCCAGTCCATCCTCATTCGCGCCGACCATGTGATTCAGTGAGCGGCGCGTTGACATTTCCCCTCGCTCGTCTATACTGATTTTCTTCGCTTCTGGCGATTCATGTCCGCTCAGCGCGAGTATCCTGAGGCTCCACGGGTCGGCGTCGGCACGGTCGTTCTCCGGGACGGCCATGTCCTGCTCGTCAGACGGGGCGCCGCCCCTGCCGAAGGGAAGTGGAGCATTCCCGGCGGGCTCGTCGAGCTTGGCGAGACGACGGAGGCGGCCGCGATCCGCGAAGTGGAGGAGGAGTGCGGCCTCAAGGTCCGCCTCCTCGGCCTCGCGGGCGTGATAGACCGGATCACGCGTGACGCCGAGGGCCGGGTCCGGTACCATTACGTGCTCGTGGACTACGCGGCGGTCCCCGAGAGCGGGATCACTCGGGCAGGGAGCGACGCCGCGGAAGTGCGCTGGGTTCCCGTTGGTGAGCTGGACCGATACGAAACGACAGACGGGCTGGCGGCCATGATCGAGCGGGCCGTCAGCCTGAGCGAAGGAGGGAGCGTTCGATGAAACTCTCGCTTGTCGCCCAGCCGCTGACCGACGCCGAGGGGGACGTGCTGGTGGTGGGGCACTATGCCGAGGAGAAGCGCCTGACGCCCACGCTGGCGGGCCTGGATCGGAAGCTCGGCCGGATGCTTTCGGACGTGCTCAAATCGGAGAAGTTCGAGGGCAAGCCCGAGCAGATGTCGCACTTCTACACGGCGGGCCGGATTCCGGCCAAGGCGGTGCTGGTCGTGGGGTTCGGCAAGCGCCGCGAGCTGGACGCCGAGCGGCTGCGCCGGGTGAGCGCCGTTGCGCTCCGTCGCGCGCGCGACCTCGGGGCCAAGATCGTCTCGACGGCCCTCCTGGGTGAGGGGCTCCCGGTGAAAGTGCGGGCCCAGGCCATCGCCGAGGCCGCCCTCCTCGGCACCTACGCGTTCGACCGCTACAAGAAGGAGCGGAGCAATAAGGCCGTTGAAGAGCTGCGCGTGGTCGAACCCGATCGGCGCAACCAGGCCGCGGTGCGCGACGGGCTCAGGGTGGCGGAGATCTTCGCCGAGTCCGCCTGCTACGCGCGCGATCTGGTCAACGAGCCCGCCAACCGCGTCACCCCGACCTACCTGGCGAAGATGGCCACCGAGATCGCGAAGGAGGGGAAGCTGAAGCTCCGCGTGTACGACCGCGAGGAGTGCCGGAAGCTCGGGATGGGCGCCTACCTGGGGGTGGCCCAGGGGAGCGCGGAGCCGCCCAAGTTCATCCACCTCACGTACACGCCGCGGCGGCGCGCGCGGAAGAAGATCGCGATCATCGGCAAGGGGATCACCTTCGACTCGGGCGGGCTCGATCTGAAGACGGCCGACGGGATGCGCACGATGAAGGACGACATGGCGGGCGCCGCCGCGGTCCTGGGGCTCATGCGCGCCCTCCCCAAGCTGGACCTGCCGGTCGAGGTGCACGGGGTCATCGCGGCGACCGAGAACATGCCGTCGGGCACGGCCCAGCGCCCCGGCGACATCGTCCGCTGCATGAACGGCACGACGATCGAGATCGGCAACACCGACGCCGAGGGGCGGCTCACCCTCGCCGACGCGCTCGCCTACGCGGTCAAGGAGATCGAGCCACGCGAAATCGTGGACCTCGCGACCCTCACCGGCGCGTGCGTGATCGCGCTCGGCCCCCTCTGCTCGGGCGTCATGTGGAACAACAAGCCCCTGGCCGACCGGATCCTCGCGGCTGCCGAGGGCGCCGGTGAGAGGATGTGGCCGCTGCCGCTCATCGAGGAGTACAAGGAGGGGCTCAAGAGCGACGTCGCCGACCTGAACAACGTGGGGCCGCGGGGCGGCGGCGCGCTGACGGCCGGGCTCTTCCTGAGGGAGTTCGCGGGCGAGGTCCCCTGGGTCCACATCGACATCGCGGGGCCCGCCTTCACCGAAAAGGACCTGCCGCTCGGGCCCAAAGGAGGTACCGGAGTCGGCGTCAGGACCCTCCTGACCTACCTGATGCAGGAGGCGGCCCGGCGCTGATGGTCGACCTCCACACGCACACCACGGCGTCGGACGGCTCGCTCGCTCCCCGCGAGCTGATCCGGGAAGCGGCGCGGCGCGGTGTGCGCGTGCTCGCGATCACCGACCATGACTCCACCGACGGCCTGACCGAGGCCCTGGACGAAGCGGCCCGGCATCCCCCCATGAGGCTGGTCCCCGGCATCGAGATCAACTGCGACGTCGAGGGCGGGGAGATCCACATCCTGGGGTACCTGCTCGACTACGAGATCCAGTGGTTCCAGGAGTTCTGCCGCGCCCAGCGGGCGGAGCGGGCGGTGCGCGTCCACCGGATCGCGGCCCGCCTCGCCGAGCTCGGCATGCCCATCGATGCCAAAGAGGTCTTCGACCTGGTGAAGGAGGGCTCTGCCGGCCGGCCTCACATCGCGCAGGTGATGGTGAGCCGGGGCTATGTGAAGTCGGTGCGGGAGGCCTTCGACAGGTACCTCCACGCGGGCGGGCCCGCCCACGTCCCGCGGAAGAAGCTCGTCCCCGCGGACGCGGTGGCCGTCGTGCGGAAGGCCCAGGGCGTCCCCGTGCTGGCCCATCCGGGTCTCGCCCGCAAGGACGAGCTGATTCCGGGGCTGGTCCAGGCCGGCCTCATGGGGATCGAGTGCTACTATCAGGAGCACTCGGCAGGTCAGACCGCGGCGTACCTCCAGATGTGCAAGGATCTCGCGCTGGTGGCGACGGGCGGCTCGGACTTCCACGGGCCCCACATCGGGCGGACCAACGCGATGGGGACCCCGCACGTTCCGCTGGCTGTCTACGACGCCCTCCTGGCCAAAGCGCGCGAAGCCAGGGGCGGTGCCTGACCCTCCGGCGCGTCAGCGCAGGTGGGCGGGGAAGACCCGGCGGACGACCTCCGGCGGGTTCATGCTGAGCATGCCGGTGACGAGCCGCTTGGCCGCGCCTCTGACCGCGACGAAGGTGATCCGGCTCGTCGCGAGGAGCGACCCGTCCTCGGCGAGCACGGCGGCCTCGGTCTCCCAGTAGCGGCTATCGTCGGGTCGCCGGATCACTCGCTCCCGCCGGCCGATCACGATCAGCCGTTCCCCGAACTTGACAGGGGTTCGGTGGAGGGTCACGCGGATCTCGCTGGTCATGCCCGACTCGCCCGAGACGAGGGCGCCGAGCCAGAAGGCGGTCTCGTCCAGGAGCGTCGTGAGCGCTGCCGTCGCGAGGTGGCTCTCGGCCGTGCTGAACGGCTGTCGAGGGACGTACTCCGCCCAAACCGCTTCAGCGTCGAACCTGAGCGCCACCTGGAGCCCGAGCGGGTTCTTGATGCCGCACGCGAAGCAAGAGTTCGAGATCGGCAGCGGAGACCCGCCGCCCAGGCGTCCCGGGACGGAAGGTCGCTCTGGAAGGAGATGGGCCGCCCGCACCCATCCGTCAACGAGGAGCTGGTTCCCGTCCGAGAGGCTGAATCCGGCACCGGCGCTCGACTGCCGGGCGTCGAGGCGGAGGGGCGTGCTGAGCGGCACCTTTCGCCGGTACGCGCCGAAGATCTCCCGGGGCGTCGCGGCTCCGTGGCGGCTCGCGACAGAGTCGAAGGCGGCCAGGACGCTGCCGCCATGGGCCATCCCGGGGAGGCCCTGAAAGCTCGCGTGGAGCATGAGCGTGTCCCCGTTGAGGCCCTGAGCGAGGAGATCCTCGATCGAGGTCACGCGGATAATCTACGTGACAGCCCGCGGCGGTTCAAGGCCGGGGGGTGGGCCCCGACGGCTCAGTCCCGGCGCAGCCGGTAACCCGCGCCGCGCACGGTTTCGACCGTCCAGGCCCGCTCGCCGAGTTTTCGCCGCAATGACCGCACCACCAGGTCGACGACGTTGCTGCCGCCCTCGTAGTCGGACTCCCACACGTTCTCGAGCATCGAGGCGCGCGGGACGACCTTCCCCTCGTGCTGCCAGAGGCACCTCAGTACCGCAAACTCCGGCGGCGTGAGCCTGATGCGACGGTCGGCGATCAGGAGTTCGTGCGCGTCATGTTGAGTGCGATTGTAATTGCACGCTCGGACATGAGGAAGCTGCCTTCACCTTCCAGGAGGCCGGTAAGCCAGGCGATCTGGGGGGAGGTGATCACGGATCGCTACAGTCTCGATAGAAACCACAGACGCCGCAAACGATCTTGCACTTGCGCTCCTCCATCCGGGCACCGCAGCGGTCGCAGATGTAGACCCGCTCGTCGGCCGGGGTCCCTCGAACTGGGGGAGGAAGTGCCGCGTGCTCCACGCTCCCAGCCTCGCACCGCCGGGCCGCCGAAGTCAACCTGTTCGTGGCGGCGAAGGCAGGGGCGGCCTATTGTTGACCCTGCTCCTCGCGCTCGGCTTCGCTGCGAGCCTTCGTCTCCCGGCTTCGCCTTGACTTGCTCCGACCTCAGGCCGATACTTTTGCTTACACGTCGAGCGAGGTGTGGACACCAAGGAGGCGGAGGATGGGTACGGCACGGCGGCTCGGGTTCTACGTGCTCCTCGCGCTGGTGCTTCTCGGGGGAGTCGGCGCGCGGGACAAGGGGGAGGTTGCACCGCCTAAGGCCACCGGGCCGCAGGAGGCGGAGGTGGTCGGAGTCGTCATCGACCAGCGCAGCTCCCAGCCCCTCGTGGTTCTCCAGGGCAAGCGCGACAAGCGGAACCTGACCATGGCGATCGGGCACGCCGAGGCCAACGGCATCGCGCTGCCGCTCCACGGCATCACCCCGCCCCGGCCGCTCACCCACGACCTCTTCCTGACGCTGTTCGGCCGCCTCAAGGTCACCCTGGCGCGCGTGATCATCACCGACCTCCGCGATGACATCTATTACGCCACGCTCCACCTCAACACGGGCGGGACCGAGCTGACCCTCGATTCCCGTCCCTCGGACGCGATCGCGCTCGCGATCCGGGCCAAGGTGCCCGTGCTGGTCGAGGACCGGGTCTTCGACAAGGCTGGAACCACGCCCCAGCGTCCCGGCGCGACCCCGCACTTTTGAGCATGGCCAGCCCCGAGCCCAAGCTCACCGAGCAGCAGTGGGCCATCCAGCGGCGGCTCGAGGATGTCTTCACCAAGCTCGGGGAGAAGTTCGGGGACCTCACCGGCCGCGCCGAGGTCGACGCCCGGCCCGGGGTGCCGTTCGACGAGATCGGCGGGCTCCGGGCTGCGAAGGCGACGCTCCGCGGCTTCGCCACTGCGCTGATCAACCCGGACCTCTACCGCCAGTGGGGAATCACGCCGCCCAAGGGCGTGCTCCTGTATGGGCCGCCGGGGACGGGGAAGTCCCTGCTCGCCAAGGCGCTCGCGACGGCCTCGGAGGCGATCTTCTACCACCTGAAGCTCATGAACCTCACCTCCAAGTTCGGGCCCAACACGGGCGAGCTGCTCCAGGAGATCCTGGCCATCGGCTTCAAGGAGGGGCGGGCAGTGGTCTTCCTCGACGAGGCCGACGCCCTCTCGCTCGAGCACCTGCTCCCGCCGCCGCAGGCCCGCGAGGCCAGCGCGCGGCTCGTGGCAGCCCTGGCCGAGAAGCTCGACGCGCTTCCTGAGTTCTCGGGCGTCATGGTGGTGGCCGCCACGAACCGGACCGACGCCGTCGATCCCTCGCTCGTGGCGCCCGGCCGCCTGGACCGGCTGATCGAGGTCCCGCTGCCCGAGGGCCAGGCCCAGCAAGAGATCCTGGAGCTGAGGAAAGCGCAGACGGAGCGGAACGCGGGGCGGCCGCTGTTCGCGGCGCTGGACTACCGCTCAGTCCTCCCGCCCATGGGCGGGATGAGCGGTGCCGAGATCGCCGAGATCATCCGCCGGGCGCTGGAGACCAAAGTCCACCTGGCCGGCACTGGCAAGGAGGCCGGGCTCGTCACCACCCAGGACCTGCTCCAGGAGATCGACGGCTACAAGCGGATCCGCGAGGTCGTCGAGAAGATCCGCTACGGCCAGTACCTCTGACGGTCCCCCGCGCCGCCCCCCGGGTCTCCCGACACCATGGTCTCCGTCACTCACGTTCGCGTCCGCTACAAGGACACGGACTGCATGAAGATCGTCTACTACGGGAACTACCTCACCTACTTCGAGGTCGGACGCGTGGAGTTCCTCAGGCAGAGCGGCCATCCCATGTCCGAGGTGGACGCGAAGCTCCACATGCCCGTGGTGGAGGCCTTCGTGAAGTACGTGAAGCCCGCGCGGCTCGACGACCTGCTGGAGGTGCGGTGCTGGATCAGCGAGAAGCGACGGGCGAGCTTCACCTTCAGCTACGAGATCCGGGACGAGGCGCGCGAGCTGGTCACCACGGGCTACACGCGCCACGCCTGCGCCGAACCTGCCACCGGAAGGCTGATCGCGATTCCCGACTGGCTGGGCACTGTGATGAAGGCGGAAACGGGAGCCGGCTAGGAGTGTGTCGGAATAACGCCCTTCGAGCGCGGGCTTGGCCCGCGCAAGCGAATCCTGGGGGAGGTTTCGGAGGGGGCCGTCGAGGCCCCCTCCGACTGACCTAGCCCGTGCGCCTCATTGTCGCGCATCGGATCCTCATCGGGACGGCCATCGTCTTCGGCATCTTCTTCACCGCCTGGGCGGTCGTCCGCTACGCGCGCACGGGGGAGGGAGGCCAGCTCGTCATCGCCGGCCTCACCGCCCTCATCACGCTCGGCCTGGCCTACTACCTCAAGAACCTGAAGCGCTTCGTGGGCGGAGGCCCCCCTTGAGGAACGCCCCCGGGTCTGCTATATACTATGTGGTCCGTAGCGAGTCGGGCTTGCAGCTGGGCGAGACCAGCACGCGATGATCCAGGTCGAGCACCTCACCAAGCACTACGGTCCGGTCGCCGCCATCCAGGACGTCTCCTTCAGCGGCGAAAAGGGGGAGGTCGTCGGCTTCCTCGGCCCCAACGCCGCTGGCAAGACCACCACGATGCGGATCCTGGCCTGCTACATGCCCGCCAGCGGGTCGGGCTCGCCCAGGCGCTGGTCAACGACCCCGAGGTCCTGATCCTGGACGAGCCGACCATCGGGCTC
>JACQWB010000187.1 GCA_016209385.1 Candidatus Rokuibacteriota bacterium | reverse complement strand
CCTTTCAGATGGGTGTTGATGACGGCGTCCCACTCCTCTTCGGTCATGTTGAAGATCATCCGGTCACGGAGGATCCCGGCGTTGTTCACCACGATATCGACGCGGCCGAAGTGGTCCAACGCCGCCTGGACGATGTTGCGGCCGCCCGTCATGGTGGCCACCGAGTCGTAGCTGGCAACCGCCTGGCCGCCGAACCCCTTGATCTCGCTGACCACCTCGTCCGCGGGACCGGCCGCCCCGCCGGTGCCGTCTTCTGTGCCACCGAAATCGTTCACCACGACCTTGGCGTCCTCGCTGGCCATCAGGACGGCGATCTCCCGCCCGATCCCCCGGCCGGCGCCTGTCACGACCGCCACCTTGTCCTTGAGCATCATGGGAGCCCATCCCTCCCGTGCGCGGTTGCGTCTTGTGGCGTTCCCATCTCCCTCACGGCAGCGCGGCACAGAATAGCACAACTGACGCGGCCGGACCACCGGCGACGGCGCGCGGCACGTTCAGTCCCGGGCGCGCCGTCCCCGCTCGAGCGCGGCCACGAACTCGGCGCCCAGCACGAAGACCACTGCCGAGTAGTAGACGAACATGATGAACGCCACGAGGATGCCCAGCGGCCCGTAGATCTGGTCGTAGAGGCCGAACTCGGCGATGTAGAGCCGCAGCAACTGCTTCGCCACCTCCCAGAGGAGGCTGGCCAGGAGCGCGCCGGCCAGCGCCGCGCCCCAGAAGACCTGCCGGTTGGGGAAGAACCGGTAGATCACGAAGTACATCGCGGTGGAGAAGGCCACGCCGAGGCCGACGGCCATCCATTCCACCCAGTAGACCGGGAGGCCCACCGGCGTGAAGACGAAGGTTTTGAACCAGGCGAAGACCGTGGTCGCTGCGACGGTGGCGAGGAAGAGGACGCCGATCACGAGGATCATCCCGATGTCGAAGAGCATCCCCCCCAGGAACGACCGTCCCCGCACCCCCAGGATCCGGTTGAGCACGAGCCGGAGCGCCGCAAAGAGCTGGGTCGAGAAGAGGATCAGGATCAAGGTCCCGACCAGCCCGGACACGCCCCGGGTCGCAACAACCCGGTGAAGGCTCCGCATGATCTCCCGCTGATACACGGGAACGATCTGACCGAGTTGGCCCAGAACCTGGCGGGTCGCGCTCTCGCTGGAGAGGACAAACCCCGCGAGGGAGACGACGAGGAAGAGGAGCGGGACAAGGCAGATCAGGAAGTAGAACGACAGCCCCGCGGAGAGAAAGAACCCCTGGTGGGCGAAGAACCCCGCGAACGCCTGGCGGAGGCCGCGGATCACGTCAACCCGGCCGGCGGTGGCCCGCCACGGAGGCTACGGGGTCAGCGCCTCGTTGACGGCGCTGAAGGACCCGCCGGGGCGCGGACCGCCTCCGATCACGTAGATCACCGCGCCGACCACCGCGGCCCCGAGGCCGTGGCGAGCCGTCGGCATCGGCGCGAGCGCGATCCAGCGATCGGTAGCCGGCTCGTAGGCCTCCGCCTGGCTGAAGGTTCCTGCCGGGTCTTCACCCCCGAAGACGAAGAGGCGGCTCCCGAGCGCGACGCCCGCGATCCCCGACCGCGCGGTCGGCATGCGCCGCCGGGGCTCCCAGCGATCCGCTCCAGGATCGTAGACCTCGGTATCAGCAAGGTTGCGGGCGTAGCTCCCGCCGACCCTTCCGCCGATCGCGTAGAGCCGCTTCTCGAGCGCGACGACCGCGAGGTGGTCGCGAGGCGTGGGGAGCGGCGCCCGCGACGCCCACCGATCGGAGACCGGATCGTAGACCTCGTTCGCCGCGGAGTTGGTGCGACCGTTCCGGGCCACACCACCGACGGCATAGATCTTCCCGTCGAGCTCCCCCACCCCGAGCGCGCCCCGGGCCGTCGGCATCGGAGAGCGCTTGCGCCAGCGGTTGGTCGCGGGATCGTATTCGAAGACCACGTTCAGCGGATTCCAGCCGGCCGAGTACCCACCGATGACGTAGAGCCGGCCGCTCACCGCGGTGGCCGTGGTGTGGTGGAGGGGTTCGGGCAGCGGCGAGCGGCTCTCCCAGCGCTCCGTCGCGGGGTCGTACACCTCCACGAGATCGCCGCCCACGGAAAACCCCCCGATCACGTAGATCTTCCCGCCCAGGGCCGCCGCGGCGACCTCGGTCCGCGGAGTCGGCATCGGCGCCTTCGTCAGCCACCGGCCGGGCGCCGGCTGGGCCGCGAGGCCCACCGCCCAGAGCAAAAGCGCGAGCGGCAGGAGAAACCCGAGCAGGACGGTGCTCACCGGATCCCTCGCATCAGGGCTCGGTCCTCAGAGCTGCCGATAGAAATCGGCGCGGTCTCCGCTGGTGACGTCGATGCGCTTGAGCGCGCTGTCGCGCAGGATCTCCAGGGTGATCCGCTCGCCGGGGCCGTGCCGCCACAACGAGAGGTAGAGGTCCTTACGTGTCGGGACCTCTTGCGAGTTCAGCGAGACGATCACGTCACCTTCCCTGAGACCGGACCGCTCCCCGGGGCCGTTCGGCACAAGCCCGGCGACCACCACGCCCTCCTCGAGCGGATGCGCGAAGACGCCGAGCCAGGCGCGCTTCGGGCGCCTCACCAGCTTGCCGTACCGCAGGAAATCCGCCTCGCTCTCCCGGTAGCACTCGATCGGAATCGCCAGGGAGTTCCGGATGATCTCGTTCAGGTTGAGGTACACCACCCCGACAAGCGCGCCCGTCAGCGTGAAGAGCGGGCCGCCCCCGAAGCCCGGGTTGACGGCGCTCGAGACGATGCCGCGGTCCAGGAGGTACTCCCAGTACGCCTCGAACTCCCCCAGGTACGTCACCAGGCCTCCGGCGACCCGGCGCTCGTGCGCGCCCGTCGAAGCGATCACGAACACGGGTGTGCCGCGCTCGACCGACTCGGACGAGGCGAACCGGACCGGTGTCAGGCCCTGGCGTTTCACCCGGAGCAGAGCCAACCCCACCTCGAAGTCCTGGGCGACGACCTCGGCCTTGAGGCGCCGGCCCTGGCCCAGCGCGACCTGGATCTTCTCGGCTCCCATCACGACGTAGTTGACGGTGAGGATCAGCCCGCTCGGATCGACGACGGTCCCCGAACCCATCCGCTCGGTGCCGAGGATGGCAGCCGACGGGTGCGCGTCGGCCACCTCGGTGTGGATGTGGACCACCGAAGGGAGCAGGCGCTTCACCAGCTCAGCCGCGGCGTCCACAGAGGCTCCCCAACACCGGGATCGAGACGATCTTCTCCTCCGTCAGGTACTCCCAGTAGATCCCGCGAGGCCTCGGGTAGCGCGCGCCGCACCGGAACGCGCCCTCGGGCGTCACGATCCAGTCGACGGGAATGTCGTGGGGGAGCATCGCGACCTGAGCTGACACGATCTGCAGCGGGTGGACGGTCGTGACGATGGGGGTGCGGTCGCTCACGCGTCCCGTCTCGCGGAGGAGGCCGAACTCGAGGTCCGAGTAGCCTCCCCCCTTCCCCACCCGCGCGCCATCACCGTTGACGGCTACCGAACCACAGACGATCAGGTCCAGCGTTCGCGCCTGGCTCACGCCTACCGCCCGCCCGTAGCGGGCCGCGCCTTTGATGCTCGCCGCCTCGCCCAACTGCCGGCCGAGTCGTGCCGGGTCCAGCTCGATGAAACAGGCCTCCTCGGCGAGCTTTGGGACCGGCATGTAGACCGTCTTCCCCTCGCGCAGCGCCATCCGACGGACCGGGAGCTGCGGCGCATCCGGGTTGACCTTGATGACCCGGCTCCGGCGCCAGACCGGAAGGGTCTGAAGCGCCAGGGCCGCTCGTTCGGCGCCGACGAAGTTGGGGATCCGACCCTTCGCCCCGGGGAAGCGAGCCGCCCGGTGTAGCTCGAGGAGCCGCCAGGCATGCTCACGAAGCTCGGACTTTGACATCAGGCCGAGCGCCACCCGGTCAGGCATGCCCCAAGCATAGCGCAAATTGACCGGAGCCGGAGCGAAGCGTAGAATCCAGTCAGGAGCCGCCTCTGTGAGCGAGCCGGTCCGCATCGTCGAGTACGCCGACTACCTCTGACCGTGGTGCTACCCGGCGGCCGTGCGCCTCCGACGCCTGAAGGGCGAGCTGGGGGACCGCCTTCGCATCGAGTGGAGGGCCTTCCCGTTGAGACCCCTGCCGGATCCGACCGCCACCTTCAAGGGGACATACCGCGAGGAGGCGTGGAAGCGCTGCCGCGCCTTCGCAGCACCGGACGGCATCGTCTATAACCTCTGGGCGCGGGACGACTACCCCAACTGGAGCCTCCCGGCCCTGGAGGCAGCCAAGTGCGTGGCATTACAGGGAGACGAGGCCTTCGAGCGGCTCCACCTGCGCCTCTACGAGGCCTTCTTCTCCCAGGGGCGGAACATCGCCAACCCCGATGAGGTCGCGGCGGTCGTCAGCGAGTCGGGGGCGGATCTGGAGCGCTTCCGGACCGATCTGGAGAGCGGCAGGGCCCGGGCGGCTGTGCTCAGCGACCACGAGGAGGCGGTGACCCAGGGGGTGCGTGCCATTCCCACCGTCGTCGTCAACGGGGCGAGGCGGATCGTGGGGCTCGTGGACTTCCTCGAGTACCGTCGCGTCCTCGGCGCCCCTGCCTGAATGCCGCCATGGACACGGAACGCGCGCGCGAGCAGGCCGAACACTACTTCCACAAGGGCTACCAGGCGCAGATGAAGGGCGAGCTCGACGAGGCCATCGCCTGCTACAAGAAGTCGATCGCGTGCTTGCCGACGGCCGAGGCGCACACCTTCCTCGGCTGGACGTACAGCTTCAAGGGCGACTACGAGGCTGCGATCCGCGAGTGCCAGATCGCCATCCAGGTCGACCCCGACTTCGGCAACCCCTACAACGACATCGGCGCCTACCTGATCGAGCTGAGCCGCCCCGACGAGGCGATTGCCTGGCTCCAGAAGGCCATGCACGCCAAGCGGTACGAGCCGCGCCATTTCCCCCACTTCAACCTCTCACGCGTCTACGTCAAGCAGGGGAAGATCCAGGAGGCGATCAGGGAGCTCAAGCGCGCGCTCGAGCTGGAGCCGGACTACAAGCTGGCGCGCACGGAGCTTCACCGGCTGCTGGGGATGCTCAACTGAGGGGCGGGTCGCCCGTGACCGCTCCCCCGCTTCCCTTCTACGACAACGCCCTCCTCTTCGGCCAGGATTGCGCGCCCGGTCTCCTGGCCTTTGAGCTGGAGGGGAGCGACCGCGTCAGGATCTTCGTGCGTCGGGACGGCGGGACCGTCTCCCACACCGAACCCTTCGCGCCCTTCTTGCTCCTCGCCGACGCCGACCTCCTGAAAGGCTTCAAGGGCGAGAGCGACGTCAGCCCGCTGGACGGGCCCGGCTGGTACCGGTGGCGTGCCCGCTTCCCGTCGTGGACGCTGGCCGGAAGGGCGCGGGACCACTGCCAGAAGAGCTCGGGCAAGAACCCTTCCGCCCCGGACGCGCCGTACCGGTTCCTCAACGACGCCGTCCACCAGTTTCTCCTCCTCACCGGGAAGACGTCCTTCCTGGGGCTCGGCTTCGGACAGCTCCGGCGCCTGGCTCTGGACATCGAGGTCCTGACGGCGGAAGGCTTCGAGTTTCCCAACGCGCAGCGCCCCACCGACCGGGTCATCGCCATTGCCCTGGCCGACTCCGGCGGCTGGGAGCAGGTGATCTCGGGTCGCGACCTGTCCGAGCCCGAGATGCTCCAGCTCTGCTCCCGCCTGATCCGGGAGCGCGACCCCGACGTCATCGAGGGGCACAACATCTTTCGCTTCGACCTGGAGTACCTGGAGGCGCGGGCCAAGCGTTCCGGGGTCACGCTCGGATGGGGACGCGACGGCTCACCGCTCAGGGGCCACGCCTCGCGGATGCAGATCGCCGAGCGCGCCATCGGCTACCGGCGCTACCAGGTCTGGGGGCGGCACATCGTGGACACGTGGATCCTGGTCCAGCACTACGACGTGGCCGCGCGCGCGCTCGAGTCCTACGGCCTGAAGGACGTCGCCCGGCACTTCAGCGTCGCCGCGCCCGACCGCACCTACCTGGCGCCCGAGGCGATCCCGCGCATCTTCCGCGAGGACCCGGACCGGCTCCTGGCCTACGCGCGCGACGACGTTCGTGAGACCCTGGCGCTTTCCAAGATCCTCGCCCCATCGTATTTCGTCCAGGCCCAGACCTTCCCCTTCGACTATCAGGGCGTGGTCCTCAAGGGCAACGCCACCAAGATCGACGCGCTGCTCCTGCGCGAGCACCTCCGCCAGCGCCGGGCGGTCCCCGCCCCGTCCACCGGCTCATCGGTGGCCGGTGGCTACACGGCCATGTTCTACCAGGGCGTCGCCCGGCGGGTCCTCCACGTGGATGTGACTTCCCTCTATCCGTCCCTGATGCTCACCTTCCGGATCTTTCCGGCGAAGGACAAGCTCGGCATCTTTCCCGTCCTCCTGCGCGACCTGAGGGAGTTCAGGGTCTCGGCTAAGGCGCTGGCGCGGCAGGCGGCCTCGGACGAGGAACGGCTCCACCTCACAGCACTCCAGCAGACCTCCAAGATCCTGATCAACTCGTTCTACGGCTACCTCGGCTTCTCCATGGGGCACTGGAACGACTTCGAGGCGGCGAACCGGGTCACCGCGGAGGGGCGGAAGCTGATCAGGGCGCTGGTCGAATCGCTCAAGGCGCGGGGCGCCACCGTCATCGAGATCGACACCGACGGCCTCTACTTCGTCCCGCCGCCCGACGTCACCGACCAGGGCGGCGAGGAACGGCTCGTCGAGGAGCTGTCGCGCGCGCTTCCACCCGGGATCAGCCTCGAGCTGGACGGTCGCTATCCGGCCATGTTCAGCTACAAGGTGAAGAACTACGTGCTGCTCGACCCCGCCGGCACCCTCACGATCAAGGGCTCCGGGCTCCGCTCCCGCGGCCTCGAGCTCTTCCAGCGCGCCTTCATGGAGGAGATGTTCCGCCTGCTCCTGGAGGGGCGCCGGGAGGAGATCCCTGACCTGGTCCAGCGCTACTTGAACGACTTCGCGGCCCACCGGATCCCGGTGAGGCAGTTCATGAAAACCGAGACCCTGCAGGACTCGCTCGAGACCTACCGGGAGAAGGTCAGGGCCAAGAAGCGCAACCCCGCGGCGCCCTACGAGCTGGCGCTGCAGTCAGAACGTCCGTACCAGCCGGGAGACCAGGTCTCGTACTACGTCACCGGGCACGGCCTCAAGGTGAAGGTGAACGAGGCGGCGAAGCTCGCGAACCACTGGGACCCGGCCGCTCCCGACGAGAACGTGGAGTATTACCAGGCGAAGGTGCTGGATCTCCTGGCGAAGTTTCAGGCGCTGGTGGAGCAGGACGGCCTCGTGCCCGCGCAGGAGGAAGCCGAGGAAGCCCAGCTCACCATGGAAGAGTAAGCCCGCCGAGGATAACGGCGCCCTTTCCTTACCGCTTGTCGCGCGCACTCCCTGCGTTCACATCGCCATCCGCCCGAATAACCAAACGGCTACCGGGCTGAGTCCGACCCGGCAGAATCTGCAGGTTCCGAAGGTGCGCGAGCACCGCATCAGCCTCCCCGAGCTCCTCCCGTGAATGGGTCGTGGTCACCGCGATGACGCGCCCCCCGGCAGCGCAAACAGCACCATATCGCCTCCCAGTTGCATCGTCTCCTTTTCACCCGCGGCGACATCGCGCTGCTCGCTGTCGTCGACTGTTGTTGCTCCACCTGACGCGCAGGCTGAGCGGCGCGTGTCAAGCGTGGCGCAGGACATAGTAGACCGGGATTGGCAAGCGAGAGCCTCGCGAATACTGACGCAGCTCACACCTCCTGCGCTCACGGATTCCCGTGTCGGTCATAGATGAAGAATCTCGACATCGCCCCACTTATCCTGCAGGTACTCGGTTACCAGTCGTCTGTGACAATGGTGTGGCTTGTCCTCGCTACATAGAAGGCATGCCCCGTCGACCGCGTCGCGCGGAAGGTTCTCTTCGACCCGGCGACTGGCCATCAGATCGAGAAACCGCTTCTCGTAGTCTGCCCAGTGGCCCCCCTTCTTCTTGTACGTATCCAGCATCTCCTGCGTGGGTGCGAGCTCGGGTCGGTGAGCGTAGTCGATGCCGCAGATGGCCTTCAAGAAGTAGCGAAGATCGTTCTTCTTCGCGAACCCCGCGAGCTGCGACACGTTGTTCAGCCGGACATCGAGCACCTTCTTCACGCCCGCCCTCTGCAGCCGGGTGAAGAAGGACTCGGCGGAGGTCTTGGTGAACCCGATGGTATAGACCTTCATCGATCGACTCCAGCGACACCCTCTTTGGGGGAAGGCTGATTCTCGCTGTACGCGATCTGCTGGCCACGTCGGGAGTACGCCTCGGCGATCAGCTCGTCGCGGCTCCGGAACAGGTCGCCCTCGGCGATTCCAAGCTCAGCCAAGAGGCGCGCCAGCGCGTCATCATGGCTCTCAAGCCGTCCATCCTCGAGGATGTGCTTCGCAGTGATGCCCAGCGCCGCAAGATGCCTGCACACCAGGATAGCCCGGTGGCACATGAGCGGATCCTTCTCTGCGCACATCACTGCAATTCGATGGCCACCGATGTCCTGGACGATACGCGCGAGGCCCTCCCGAAAGAGGGCGGTGCGTGAGAGGATCTCGTACTGGACCTTACCGTCGACATAGCAGCTCCGATTTTCAGTGCGCGCGCCGAGCTCACGCCCGAGGAAGACGTAGGCGATGTTCGCTGCTTTCA
The DNA here is from genome assembly GCA_016209385.1 of Candidatus Rokuibacteriota bacterium. Taxonomy (NCBI): domain Bacteria; phylum Candidatus Rokuibacteriota; species Candidatus Rokuibacteriota bacterium. Next base: position 9,158 of record JACQWB010000187.1, on the reverse strand, counting down.
AGTCGGCGCGCAGGCTCTCCTGGTTGAACTGCGGGTTGATTCTGCTGTAGGGCTCCGAGCGGACGTCGGCCACAGCGGTAACTACGTGCGCGGCGAGCAGCTCGACGAGCTTCTTCGTCGAGTGCGTCGAATGGCCGATGGTGTAGACGTACTCCGCCACGGCTCATCCTTCCGCCCGCTGACGCGTGATGACCGCAGCCGCCAGCTTGTACGCGAAACCGTGGAAGGGTTCGCCGAGGCTCACGCAGAGCAGGGCCTCGTCCAGCTTCGTCTCCCCGTCTGCGCCGGGCCGCTCCACCATGTGGTTCGGCGGACGGTGTAACCTATACGCTTCTCGCATCCTCAAGCAGTGTGTTCACGAGGCCGCGCAGCGGCTGGACATTGACATCCTCAGCGCGTCCGAGCAGCCCGTGGACCAATCTATTCCGGATCGGAAGGAGGCGCATCAGAGTATCAAAGTGGTCTCGGCTGATCTCGCCGGTCGAGTAGAGCTCCCTGATGAGAGCGGATGATGGCAGGTTCTCAAGCGGAAGCTGAGCACGGCGTCCCAGCAGTCTAAGACTGCCTTCAAGCACGCTCCAAAAAAGCAGGAAGGCCGCTTCAGGCTGCCCTGCTTGTAGAAGAGAGTCCGCATCTCGCGCACGTTCCTGAAGGTCGGGCAAGGGAGCCGGCTCGGCCTCGGTCAGTTGATCCGGCTCGGACGGACTTACATATACGAGAGAAAATCTCCAGCCAGGTTGTCGGTTTACCCGCTCCGCGATTTCTCGGAAGCGCTCGGCAACGGACATCTGCGTGCCCACCTTTACTTCGATAACGACTGACTCGTTCGGACTTCGCGCAATGATGTCTGGCTGATAACCGGCGAGGAATTCCGGGAGGTTGGGGCCCCTAGGCATTACCGCAACGTCGTAACCCCGTCGCCGGTAGTTTTCGGCCACCTTAGCAATTGCTTGCGATTCGATCGGCTGTGGTGTCATGGAAGCACATCCTGCGCCGGCGCGTCAGTCAGTGATACGTACACAAATTCCCTCCCAAGCTCGAGCCCTGCGGCAAGCACAGGCGACACAGCCTTGAGCGTGAACGTGGTTCCGCGCCAGCGACGTCGAAGCTCCACATCGGTAACGACAGAGTCATCTTCCAGTATAACCCCGATAAGCGCATCTTGAATCGGTTTGAGGATATTATCGACGTCAAGCGCAGCCTCGTCGTACAGGTACAACAACCTTATGGCAACGGGTTGTGTCGCCAACTCGCGCGGGGCATCGAGAGCGGCCCGGGCCTGCTCTGCGACAAACTCCTTCCATTCACGTAGCCGCTCGCGCCGACGCGCCTGCTGGGAGACCGGGCGTGATTAGGCTGGTCAGCATATCCTGCTCCTGAAACCTCCAACAACTGCGGCGATTCTGTTAGCTTCCCCAAGACCTTGTCAAGGTCCCCACTCCGAGCCGTTCCCGATGAACACTGGTCGGCATCATCCAGTTATGGCTGCGACGGATTGCACGCCGGGCCTTCCGATTCTGTGCCGCGTTTGGGATATTTTGAGCATTGGCCCGGCACGGTTGGAGGGTCGGCACGTCACTCCCATCGGCTCGCTCGATCGTGCGCACCTCAGGCGAGCGCGAGGGAGAGCTGCCGGGCGTGGCGCGGCAGCACGGGATAGGCCAGCTCGCGGGAGCCCTGGCAGCGGCCCGCTGCGTCGAGGTCCGGGTTCTTGCAGCGGCAGAGGATCGGACTAATCCCATGCTCGCGCGCGGTCATGCGCAGCTTGAAGAAGCTCCGGATTCGCAGATCGGCCGGAAGGAGCTGGGTCGAGGTCGACGCCGCTACCGCGGCGATCGGTCCTCCCCTGAACCGCCTCAGCAAGGGCCGTGAAACGGCGGGCGGCAGCTCATCAGCCAGGAGCCGCGCGATGCCGGGGCGCACGTAGAGGTAACCCACGTCCAGGTGGGTGATCTCCTCGGCGGCGAGCGCCCTGAAGAGGCGGTCGAGCTCGTCCGACTCGTCCGTTACCCCGGGGATCACCGGATCGTGCCTCACTCCCACTGCCACTCCTGCCTCCTTGAGCCGCCTGACGTTGTCAAGCCTCGCCTCGGCGAGCGCGCTTCCCGGCTCGAAGAGCCGGTGGTAGCGCGGGTCGAGCGACAAGAGCCCGATGCGGGCCTTGACCTGCTGCCGGTAGCGACCGAAGAGCGCGATGAACTCCTCGGGGATCCACCCTTTGGTGAGAAACGTGACGGTGATCCCCCGCTCGAGCAGGAGCTCCGCTGCCCGGTAGGTCACGCCCAGGACGCTCGCAAAGGGCTGGAACGGGTCGCTGGCCGTGCAGAGGCTGACGGCCCGCGGAAGCCGTCGCATCTTCGCCAGCTCCGCTTCGAGCCTGGCCGGAAGGTTCTCATAGACCGGGAGCTGCCCCGGCGGCGGCGCCTCGGGATAGGCACGGCAGTAGCAATACGCGCAGGAGTGGGCGCAGCCGCGAGTCACGTTGAGGGCAAGCACTCCCTGCATGCACGGAATCGCGAACGGGTGGAGGATCTGCCCGCGCCGCTCTGTCGGCCGGGCGATGAACTCATAGGCGCGAGCTCCCCATTGAGGCTCCACGGCACTAATCTCAACACATGTTGAGTATTTGTCAAGCGAAAAAACCCGGGGGCTGCGACACCCCCGGGTTTAGTCCCAAAACAGGCGTTACCGCCGCCAGCCGCCACCTCCTCCTCGAGGGCCGCGATCACCCCGCGGGCCTGAGCCGCGCTGGGGCTGAGGTCGGGCTTCGTCCACCACCAGGTTCCGGTCGCGGAAAAGCCGGCCGTTCAGCATCTCGATCGCCTTGGTGGCCTCCTCCTTCGTGGACATTTCCACGAAGCCGAAGCCGCGGGGCCGGCCGGTGAACTGATCCGTCACGATCCGCACCGACTCAACCGTGCCGGCCTGCTGGAACAGCTCCCGCAGGTCCTCCTCGGTGGCCTGAAAGGAAAGGTTACCGACGAACAGCTTTGCGGGCATCACGATCCTCCTGCCGCGAACGGAGCGAGTTCAAAAAATCCGCCTCGAGTCGCCAGCGGCGCTGGGGGACACCCTCCCCCGATACGAAAAAGCCCTCAAAGAGTCGCGATCTTTGAGGGCACTCCCCAGAATGCCGCAAAGGTCCGAACCCTTTGCGCGTTGACTTACGTTAATGCTAAGGGTGCGGGCTGTCAAGGGTTTACTGCGGCGAGAATGTTCTTTGTTTCACGAAGTTCCGCGCCGATCTTGAGTCGCCAGGAACGCTCGCACCACCTCGAGGAAAGGCGCGGGCGTCTCGAGATGCGGGATGTGCCCGCTCCCCTCGATCACCGTCAGTGACGCGTTCGGGATGGACCGCTTGAGGTGCTCGGCGTGGCAACCTCGCTGGCCCAGAGAGGACCCTACGCCGCCCATGCTCAGCGCAGCCGCGGAAACGGCGGGACGAGGCTCCAGTCGAATTTCCCCGAAGCCTCGGGCCGGTCGACAGCGTCGAGCGACCGCTGCACCGCCTGCGCGAAAAGGTCGAGATCCAGCTCCGCGAGACGCTGGCCCCGCAATCTGGCGCTCCCCTCAGCCAGCAAGCTCCGGGCACCCGCAACGTTTCCGCTCGCAAGATGGTGATACCCGACTGCGACCTGGATGAAGCCCTGTAACGCCTCCCGGACAGGTCCCTGAGCGGCCACCCAGAACGGCTCCAACAGCTCGTGGACCTCGAAGTCGAGGCGGACGTCGAAAAGGGCGGCGGCCTGCTCGAGGGCCTGACCGAGCGAGAGATCATGGCCCGAAGCCGGCCACTCCTTCACCACCGACCAGGCGCGCCTCACGCGCTCACAGAGCTCGTCGCGAAAGGCACCGTATGCCCCCTTGAGGGCGAGGCGGCCGTTGCGCTGGTCGAAGAACTCCACGGGAAACCCTGAGGGAAGGGCGGCAGCGGACACCAAGCCCTCCTGGCAGTAACGACCGAGGGCGCCCAGGACGGAGCGCGCGTCCCGTTCCCGGAAGGCGTCGAGGATCAGCTCGGCGAGCCGGTTTCTCAGCGGAAGGGGCAGCGTCACCGGCGGGCAGCGCGCCTCCGCAGGTTCTGGCGGATCTGGTTCAGGTGGTTCAAGTCGTGCTCGGCCAGGTGCTCCACAAGCTGGTCGAGGCGGAGCGGGCCGTATTCCGAGTGGACGCCAACCCGGCGCCGCTGGACCGGAGCCAGCGAGCGGAGGATCCGGAGGTTGGATTCCCTGACGGCCCGAAACGTGTGCAGGAGCGAGCGCGGATCCTGGCGGGGATACCGAAGCGCCTTCGCCCAGGCTTCCTGATCGTAGGCCGTGAGCGCGGGCCGCGGTTCGGAGACGATCTTCCGGATGCGGAAGCCCGCGGCGATCTCGACATCCGCCAGATGAGCCATCACCTCGACGGCAGACCACTGGCCAGGCTTCTGGCGGCGCGCCAGGAGCGGACGCCGAGTCCGGCGGACGAGTCCGGCGAGCGCCCGGGCTGTCGCGCGCAGGACGCGAAGCGGGCGCCCCTTGAGGAGCGTGTGTGGAGCCTTGCAGATCGGGCAGCGGGGGTGCTTCACAAAAGCCTCCCGATGGACGGCGCGTAGTATAGCACAGCGCCCCGAAGGCAACGCCGGCGCGGGCTCCCGACTTGGCCCGGCCTCCGGGTGGCGAAGCGCAGTAGGGTATAATGGCGTCATGATTTCGGTCGCCGACGCCCAGGCCCGCATCCTCGCCCAGGTCACCACGATTGCCGCGCCCGAGCTGATCCCCGTTTCCCAAGCTCTGGGCCGAGTGCTGGCCGAAGACCTGCGCGCGCCGTTCGACGTTCCCCCGACCGACAACTCGGCCGTCGACGGCTACGCCGTGGCGAGCGCCGACATCCCGAGTGAAGGCACCACCGCTCTGGATGTCATCGCCGATCTCCCCGCGGGGTCGGTCTTTGGCGGAACGCTCGCGCTCGGTCAGGCGATCCGCATCATGACGGGCGCTCCGATGCCTGCGGGCGCCGACACCGTCATCCCGCAGGAGCTCGTCCAACGCCAAGACAGCCTGGTGCGGATCCCGCCCACCGCCAAGGGCGCCAACGTACGGCTCAGGGGCGAGGACGTGAGCGCGGGCGCCGTCGTGATCGCCGGCGGGAGCGTGCTCCGTCCGCAGGAACTGGGCCTGATCGCCTCCCTCGGTCTCCCGCAGGTGCTCGTCCGACAGAAGCCACAGGTCGTGATCCTGTCCACAGGCGACGAGGTGGCGGAGCCCGGCACCCCTCGGAACCCTGGCCAGATCTACGACGCGAACCGGTTCGCACTGCGCGGCCTGGTCGAGGGAGCGGGCGGAAGCGTGACCGACCTCGGCATCGTCCCCGACGTCAGGGACGATCTCCGGCGCCGTCTCCTGGAAGCCAGCGAGAACGCGAGCATCGTCCTGAGCTCCGGCGGCGTGTCGGTGGGGATCTACGACCTGGTCAAGGACGTCCTCGAGGAGATCGGCGGGATCGACTTCTGGCAGGTCGCCATGCAGCCTGGCCGACCGCTCGCCGTCGGGCGCATCCGCCAGGCGCACTTCTTCGGCCTTCCCGGCAACCCGGTGGCCTCCATGCTGACCTTTCTCCTCTTCGTCCGCCCCGCCCTCTGGAAGCTGGCGGGACGGCGAGAGCTGTTTTCACTCCAGTTCACCGCCAGCGCCGCGGAGCCCATGCGGAAGAAGACGGGCCGGCGGGAGTTCAAGCGCGGCGTCCTGCGCTTCGGCCCCCCGGGCTGGGAGGTCAGCACGACCGGACCTCAGGGATCGGGGATCCTGACCTCGATGGTGATGGCGAACTGTCTGATCGTCCTCGAGGAGGAGCGCGGCAACGTGAAACCGGGTGAGACCGTCCTGGTCGAACCCTTCCAGTGGTTCTAGCGGCCTATCGGAGTAATGCCCTCCGAGCGCGGGCTTTGCCCGCGCAAGTTCCTCGGGGGGAGGTCCGGAAGGGGGGCGTAGCCCCCCTCCGGGTTCTCTAGCGGGAGAGACGCATGACGCAGAAGATCACCACCGACCTCATCGAGCAGATCAAGCCGATGGCCACCGACCTCGTCACGGCGTACGCGCGGGCGCTGGCCCATCTCAGATACGCCGATCTCAGAGTGGAGATCGTCGAGGGCAAAGGTGCGGCGGCCGAGAACGGTGCGAGCAAGTTCTCGGGCGAGGACTACGGGTTTGCGTTCGGCGTCCGGATCCTCGCCGGCGACCGGATGGTCGCGCCCGGCTACTTCGGCCGGGCCCTCGGCACGGCGGACCTTCCGAACCTCGAGAAGATCCTGAAGGACGGAATCCTCTCGGCCTACCGGCGGGCGATGGCCAACGGCGACCTCAAAGCCACCATACGGGAGAAGTTCGGCGGCCTGGGCGACGCGTTCGCGGATACGCGGCTCCATCCGATCGAGGTGCGCCAGGACGTGGTGCCCGCCGAGTACGAGATAGATCCACGCACCATGGATCTGGGCGAGATGGTGCGGTACACGACCGATATCTCCAAGCAGGTCGCCGCCACCGATGCCCGGCTCAAGTACAACTACACCTCCACCCTCACCCAGCTCGCGCGGGAACTGTTCGCGTCCTCCGAGGCCGCGCTGATCGACCAGGCCTTCGCCCTCACCCAGGGGCTCTGCTACGTCGTCGCCGTCTCGGACGCGACCAGCCAGGAGCTGTACGACGTCCTCGGGCACCAGCGCGGCTGGGAGATCCTGGTCCGCGGGGTCGACGAGCCCTTGATCAGGTTCCCAACGTTCGCCGAGTTCGCGCTGGACCTCGCCAAGGAGGCCGTCGCCCTGGCCGATGCCCCCGCGCTGCCGTCCACCGACAGCGAGGTGGTGGTGGTCACCGACCCCCACTACAACACGCACGTCTCCCACGAGATCCTGGGCCACCCCGTCGAGCTCGATCGCGTCCTGAAGATGGAAACGGCGTACGCCGGGCGTTCCTGGCTCCTCAGGAACCTCGACGACCACCAGGTCGACAGACGGATCGCCTCTCCCCTGGTCACGGCCTTCTCCGATCCCCTCCTCCCCGGCTACGGCCACTACAAGTACGACCACGAGGGGACGCCGGCGAAGCGCGTGGTCCACATCGACCGCGGCGTCTTCAAGGGCTTCATGAACAGCCGCCAGACGGCCGCCATCTTCGGGGGCGACCCAAACGGCCACTGGAAGACGACCGATGCCTCGCTGGTCCCTCTGATCCGGATGTCCAACACCGTCTTCGCCAAGGGCGATCGGGACCCGCGCGACATCATCAAGGAGGTGGACCACGGCTACTACCTGGTCGGCCACCGGATCCCGTCCATCGCCGAGAGCCGGGAGAACTTCCGCATCTCCGCCCGCAAGGTGTACGAGATCCGGAACGGGGAGCTGGGTCAGCTCTTCCGCGACGGCGGGATCATGGCCGACACCAAGGACTACCTGATGCATATGGACGCCGTCGGGACCGACTTCCGCCTGTACCCGATCCCCAACTGCGGCAAGGGCCAGCCCATGCAGACCAAGCGACTCGGCAACGGCGGTCCCACCATGCGGAGCCGCGCCCGGCTCACCGGCGCCGTCGTGGGGCGGATGGAGTAGATCGGAGGAGAACGCGCGATGAAAGTTCTCGTGGAGAAGGATGGTCCGATCACCACCGTCATCATCAACCGACCCGAGGTCCGGAACGCGGTGGATGCAGAAACGGCGGTGGCGCTTCGAGACGCCTTCCGGGCATTCGACGAAGACGAGGAGGCGCGGGTCGCGGTGCTTTGCGGCGCCGGTGGCTGCTTCTGCGCGGGGTATGACCTGAGGGCCATCGCCGCCCGTGGCCTCCGCGGGCCGTCCGAGCGCGAGGGTGAAGGGCCAATGGGTCCCAGCCGGGTGCTTCTCAGCAAACCCGTCATCGCGGCCGTGGACGGCTACGCTGTCGCGGGCGGCCTCGAGCTGGCGATTTGGTGCGACCTCAGGGTCATGGAGGAGGACGCGAACGTTGGCGTGTTCTGCCGGCGTTGGGGCGTTCCCCTCGTCGACGGCGGCACTGTCCGTCTCCCACGCCTCATCGGCATGAGCCGCGCCCTGGACATGATCCTCACGGGTCGACCGGTCGGGGCGGCCGAGGCGCTCAGCTGGGGGCTGGCCAATCGGGTGGTGCCCAAGGGGCAGGCACGCGCCGAAGCGCAGAAGCTGGCGCGTGAAATCGCAGGCTTCCCGCAGCTCTGCCTGCGCACCGACCGCATGTCCGCCTACCGGCAGTGGGACTTCAGCCTGGAGGAAGCGCTGAAGTTCGAGAGCCACGAGGGGCAGAGGCCCCTGGCTCAGGAGGCGGTGGAAGGTGCTCGCCGCTTCGCCGCCGGGGCCGGCCGCGGCGGGTCGTTCGAGGACATCTCACATGGCCGGTAGCACTCACCGGATGGACCCACACGAATGACGGACAGATGTCCGGCCTGCCTACGACCATTTGAAAAGATGCTCGACTACCCGCTGATTTTGGTGCGAGAGGTCGACATCCATCCGGTCTCCGAAGTGATCGATTACTTTTCCGAAGAAGCACAACGGGCGAGAATCGCCCACGGGCCCGCAGCTGATCAGCAATCTCCCGCAAGGGACCCGAACCTTCAGGGCATTAACCGGACGCCGGAAATCGCCGCGGCGTACGAATCAGAATGGGTCCAGAGGTACTTCCAAGTTCTCCGGAGCCAACAGGGAAAGCTCCTATCACCCCGTGACCTCCTTCCGAGGCTGGAGCCAGACGCATATTTCAGGTGGGCATACCCCGTGCCCGGAACCAGGCTCTACCTCACCCTCTCCGAAGCTACGCCCCAGAGGGTAGACCAAATTTCCCAGGTGATGTGCTGCTCCCGCGGCCCGAACTTGGGCTCGGCTGGCGGTCCGACGTTGCAGCACTTAGCCGCTTTCGCTTCCATCCATTATGAAGGGCGATACTCAGCGGCGCGATGAACAATGGGTGCTGAAGGCTTGAAACGGCTTGTCGGTGTCGGGCTTCTATGCGGGCTTCTCCTCTGGTCTGGGATCGTGCCTGCGGGCGAGCCTGAGGTCCCGCTCCAGTTCATCGCGGCGGACGTGCTGAAGGCGCTCATCGCCAAGCCGGAGAAGGTGGACCTGATCGACGTCCGGACCTGGACCGAGTCCGTCAAGCGTCGCATCAAAGGGG
>JACQWB010000186.1 GCA_016209385.1 Candidatus Rokuibacteriota bacterium | reverse complement strand
GGGCGAGGAGGAAGAAGAGCGCGGCGTTGGCGGCGTGGAGGAGGAGGTTGGTGAGGTGGTAGCCGAAGGGGTTCATCCCCCACACGAGGTAGTCCAGGCCGAAGGTCATCCAGGTGAGCGGGATCCAGTGGTAGAGGAGCGTGGTGGTGAACATCCACTGGAGCTGTTTCCACCCGAGGCCGCGGTAGTCCGGATTTTTCACGATGTTCAGGTTGTCGTCCCAGTCGACGAACCCGTTTCGGAGCGCCGGGGCGAAGACGGCGAATGTAACCAGGGCGATGAGGAGGGGGAGCCCGCCGTGGCTGAACAGCACGGTGACCGTCCGCTTCGCCCCTCGGACGAGGGAACCGAGCCTCCCGTACGCGCTCGGCCGGTGAGCGATCACGTTCGTCTCAGGAGCTTGGGGTCGCACGAGGGGCCTCCCGGTTTCCGCCTCCCGGCGGGGTAACCGAGGACGCGGAACCTGCGGCGCTCAAACGAAAGGGGAGGGGTTGTCGCCCCTCCCCTCTCAACCGGCCAGACCCTTTCAGCGAAGCCTACGGAGCCTTTGCGGTGGCACCGTCGCCTGATGCACTAATGGAGAAAGTCCCACTGGCCGCCGTCGTCAACACGTAGGCGGACCAGCCCGAGGGCACCGCCGGGATCGCGTTCATCCACGGACCGGCCGAAATCCCGGCGTTGTCCGATGCGCTCGCGGTGAGAGCTGTCATGCCGGGAGCGTCTGGCATGCTGCCCGTATGGGCGGAGTACGCCTGTACGGCGCCGGCGAGGCTCCGCACGTCCGCCTGGGCCTTGCCCACCCGCGCCCGGGCCTGCATGTTCGCGTAGAGCGGGATGGCGATGGCCGCCAGGATGCCGATGATCGCGACGACGATCATCAGCTCGATGAGGGTAAAGCCGCGCTGGTCACGGGGTCTCAACTTTCGCAACATACACGCCCTCCTCTGTTGGGTCGGCAGACCCTACTTTCCCCGAAAGTATAGCGCCTCTCGACTTGCGAACGGAGCATGTTTCGTGCCAAGAGACCCGCTTTCGACTTGAGCCCGGGCCCGACCAAACTGCTGAAAATTAAAATGTTTCCTAAACAACGTTGGTGGCGGTGCCGGAAGAAGGCGCACCAGGTGACAAATCGTGCTACCCGGACTGACCAGAACTGTCTCCCGAGCTGGCTGCGCCCCTTTCCGTGCCGATCCACTCACGACACGAAGAGGAGGTTCGCGGCGGCCTTCACGGACATGCGCAACAGGAGCCAGCCGTGGGTGAAGCGGCTGATGTTGGTCTGGCCGTACACGCGGGTGTGGTACCGGACCGGCACCTCGACGATCCGGAGGTTCAGCTTCGCGGCCCCGAAGATGAGCTCGTAGTCCCCGAACGGGTCGAAGTCGCCGAAGTAGTGCCGGCCCGTGGCGATGCGGGCGTAGTCCTGCCGCAGGAGCGCCTTGGTCCCGCAGAGCGTGTCCTTGATCGGCTGCCCCAGGATCGAGCTGAGCAGGAGCGCGAAGGCGCGGTTGCCGAGGAGGTTCAGGAAGCGCATGGCGCGCGAGTCCATCGCGTAGACGAGCCGCGAGCCGTTCACGAACTCGCCCTGCCCGGGCGCGAGCAGCTCGTAGAACTGGGGGAGATCCTCCGGGGCCACGCTCAGGTCCGCGTCCAGGATGATGAGCGCGTCGCCGGAGGCGCGGGCGAAGCCGAGGCGGACCGCGTCCGCCTTGCCGATCCCCTCCTGGACGAACACCTTGATGTCGCGGTCGGGATAGGCCGCGGCGACGCGCCGGCACTCCTCGAGCGTGCCGTCGCGCGAGTGGCCCTCCACGAAGATCAGCTCGGTGTGGCTGCCCATGCGGGGCAGGCGCCGGACGAGGGGCTCGATGTTGCCGGCCTCGTTCCGGCACGGCGAGATCACCGAGACGCGGAGCGGGGCAGGCTCGGGCTTCACGCCCACCGGGCGGGCCACGATCCAGTTCGTCAGGCAGAGCCAGCGGAACCCGGGCAGATGCGCCAGGTAGCGGTTCGCCAGCGGCGTCAGCGCGGGAACGCGCTTGGGCAGAAGGATGTGCCCCCGGCGGTGGATCCGCTCGAAGCCGGCCAGATACAGGAGGTTCTCGACGTCCTCGGGCGTCGTCCAGTTGAGGAGCGGCAGGGGAGGCTTGACCCCGAGCCGCTCGGCCAGCGAGATCACCGGCTGCCAGAGCCGGTTGTACCAGCTGATGACGACGCGGGTTCGCGCGTGGCAGGCGCCGCGGAGCCGGCGAAAGACTTCGCGGATATCGTACAGGTAACCGATCAGGTCCGACAGGACGATGTAGTCGAAGCGCTCGCCCGCCAGGTCCAGCTCCTCCGCCGCCATCTGGCGGAACCGGAGATCGGGGTGCTTCTTCGTCGCCAGCCGGACCATCTCCGCCGACAGGTCGATCCCGAGGCCGTCCGAGGGCGAGAGGGCCGCGAGCAGGTCGCCAGTGCCGCAGCCGATCTCGAGCACGCGCGCCCCTGGCGGGATGTAGTACCCGGCCAGCGATCGGACGGCGCGGTGGTACTCGGGGTTTTTCCGCCCCCAGGCGTCGGCCACCGGGGCGAAACGATCGAAGAAGGTCCGGCGGCTCTCCGAGTAGTCGCGATAGTCGGCGGGGGGGCGTCGGAGCGTTTCCGGCGTGGCGGCCGGGTCTCGGAGCCCGGCGGAAAAGAGGCCGGCGGCTTCCGGCTGCATCAGGTGAAACGTCCGGCGGAGAGCGGCGCCTGGCCCCCGACGGTCTTCCGGTACCACTCGATGGTGCGTCGGAGCCCCTCCTCGAAGGGCGTGGTGGCGCGGAAGCCGAACTCCCGCTCCGCCCGGCTCGTGTCCAGAGAGCGGCGGGGCTGGCCGTTCGGCTTCGAGACGTCCCAGGCGATGCGTCCCGTGAATCCGGTGTGGTTCGCGATCAGCGTGACGAGATCCTTGATCGAGATCTCGCGCCCCGACCCGAGGTTCACGGGGTCGGCCCCGTCGTAGCGCTCGGTGGCGAGGGCGATCCCGCGCGCGGCGTCCGCCACGTAGAGGAACTCGCGCGTGGGGCTTCCGTCCCCCCAGACGACGATCTCCCGGACGCCGGCGCGCTGGGCGTCCAGGCACTTCTTGACCAGGGCCGGGATCACGTGGGAGCGGTCCGGGTCGAAGGAGTCCCCGGGCCCGTACAGGTTGGCGGGCAGCAGGTAGATCGCGTTGAAGCCGTACTGCTGCCGGTACGCCCGGGCCTGCACCAGGAGCATCTTCTTCGCGAGCCCGTACGGCGCGTTCGTCTCCTCGGGATAGCCGCCCCAGAGGTCGTCCTCGCTGAACGGGACGGGGGTCGACTTCGGGTAGGCGCAGACCGTCCCGACAGCCACGAACTTCTCGACCCCTGCCTGCCACGCTTCGTGCAGGAGCTGGACTCCCATCAGGAGGTTCTCGTAGAAGAACTCGGCGGGATGCGCCTGGTTCGCCCCGATCCCGCCGACGCGCGCGGCGAGGTGGATGACGACGTGGGGGTCAACTTCCCGGAGGAGACGGCGGATGGCCCCCGGATCGCGGAGGTCGTACTCTGCGCTCCGGGGCACGACGAGGTCCGCCGCGTCGCGCGTCCTCAGCTCGTCAACGACAGAGGAACCCAGGAAACCGGCGCCGCCCGTGACGATGATGCGCTTTCCGCTGAGCCTGCCCATCGCCGGCTGCTACTGGACGATGAAGGTGTGGTTCCGGTATCGGGCCGACCGGGGCTCGTGGATCAGCCCCGACTGGAGCGCGTCCCGCACCTCGCGGATCCCCTCCTCGACGCTGATGCGGACGCGGAAGCCGACCCGCGCCTGGATCTTCCGGCACGAGACCGTTACATCGCGCATGTCGCCGCCGAAGCTCAGGTTGCGCTGCTCGATCGCGACGTCGGCGACCGCCTTGCACACCAGCCCGGCGATCTCCGCCTTGGAGTAATTGCCCTCCTCCGACCCCACGTTGAACACCTGGTTTCTCACGGCCGGGATCGGCGCCTGGAGGAGCAAGCAGAGCGCCTCCACCACGTCACGGACGTGCACGAAGGAGCGCCGGTAGTTGCCCTCGTAGAGGACCAGGCGCCGGTCCGTCAGGGCCTCCAGGACAAACTGGTTCACCAGGAGGTCGAAGCGCGTGCGCGGGGAGACGCCGAAGAGCGTGGTGAAGCGGGGGATGACCGGGGCGCAGCGCGCGGTCCGGCCCCGCTCGAGGAGATACTCCTCGGCCGCGATCTTGGTCCGGGCGTAGAGGGACTGCGGGTAGAGCGGAGAGTCCTCAGTCACGGGCTGGTCGTCCGCCGCGCGGCCGTAGTTGCTGTAGGTGGAGGCGAGGAGGAAGCGCTGAACCCGCCCAGCCTCAGCGGCCTCGAACACCCGGCGGGTCGCCTCCACGTTGAACCGCATGGCTGCCGCCTCGCCGACCTGCTGGCAGGCCGGAAACCCCACGAGCGCCGCCAGGTGCACCACGGCATCGGCGCCGTTCATGGAGCCCGCGAGGTCGCCCGTGCAGACGTCCAGCTTCTCGAAGGCGAACCGCGGGTGCGCGAAGTACGGCAGGATCGAGTCGCCGCCGAAGAGGAGGCAGTCCACGACGGTGACGTGGTGACCGGCATTGAGCAGGACGCCGGTCAGCAGGGATCCGATGTATCCGGCCCCGCCGGTGATCAGGACCTTCATGCGACCTCTCGGTGCATCAGATGCATCAACCCTGCCAGCCGCTGTCGTCCCTCTCCACCGGCCCTCGACCCGTGCGCTCCTTCAAAGACCAGAATACCTGAAAATCGCCGCGTTCCAGCGAGAGAAACTCCCGGGACGACCGACTTCGCTCGCGGTGACCAAATGCGGAAGCCGGGTGACCAAACCTGTCTACCGCGCGTTCGGCGCGGGCCCGTACACTTTGGCGTAGATCTCGCTGAGGGTCCGGGCGGCAGCGGTCTCCACGGGATCGAGCCAGAGGCCGCGCTCAAGCGCCTCGATCGCGCTGACGAGGTCGCCCTGGCCCAAGTGCGCGTAGCCGAGATCGATGTGGGCCCGCGCGGCGAGCGGCGCGTGCGCCACCGCGCGCCTGAGCACGCCCACCGCGTTGGCGTGCCGGTTCGCGGCCAGGTAGGCGCTTCCCATCCGGTGGAGGAGCGCGGCGTTATCGGGCTCGTAGCGCAGGGCCTCCTCGAGCACCGTGACCGCTTCCTGGATCCGCCGTTGCTTGAGGTACGCGGCCCCGAGCCCGTCCAGGATTCCGGTGTCCGTCGGCCTCTCCCGTCGCGCCGCGAGGTAGTGCTCGACGGCCTCCGCGTAGCGTCCCGCCTCCTGGAGGAGCTGGGCGAGCTGCGCCCGGTAGGTGGCCTCCCGAGGCTTGAGGGCGACGGCCTTCGAGGCGAACCCGAGGGCCTTGGCGTGGAGCTGCTGCGCCTGGTAGGCCAGCGCGAGCTGGAAGTACGCCTCCGCGCTTCGGGGATCGCGTCTGAGCGCTGCCTCGAAGCTCTCGACGGCCTTGAGCGGGAGATTCGACGTGAGCTGCACCTTGCCGAGCTCGAGGAGGGAGGGAGTGTGGGCCGGGTCGAGGGCCAGGGCTTTTTCGAACTGGGCGGCCGCCTCAGCGGGAAGGCCCTTTCGGACGTACGCGATGCCGAGGTCGTGTCGGACCCCGGGCGTGTCGAGCCGGCGGAGGGCGTCCGGCGGCAGGAGCGGGAACTCGGAGGTCCTGAAGCCGAGCATGATCCTGAAGTTCAGGGCAGCCGTGTCCAGGTGGAGGCTCCGCGGAGCCGAGAATTCCAGGGGGAGCAGGTCATCGGTGTTCAGGTTGGCGTCCTCCGCGTAGCGCGCGACATCGGGCTCGGTGAGGACGAAGTCGGCGAGGAGAGCGGCGGGCGACCGGAAGCCCGACCGCTCCATGTCCTGGCGGAGGCCGGCGATCGCCTCGTGCGCCGCCTCGATCCGGCCCAGGTCAAGGGGCCGGGGCCGCTCCCGGCCCAGCAGCAGATAGTCGCTCATCCGACGGGTGTGCCAGATGCTGGTCGCCGGGAACGCGGTGCGAAAGGTCTTGACCACCATCTTGAGGTCGGAGGGGAGGAGACCGTATCCCTGGACCCACTGGAGCATGATGCCTTCCGGGTTCAGCCGCCGCCGTGCCAGCTCGTAGAACTCCTGGGAAAAGAGGGCGGCGAGGCCGCCGATCCAGGGGTTCGAGGGCTCGGAGATGATCACGTCGTAGTTCCGGGGAGTGGCGAGGAGGAAGTTCCGGCCATCGCCGAGCACGAGCCGGACTCTCGGGTCGCTCAGGGCTCCGCGGTTTTCGCGCGCGAAGAGCCGGGACGCCCTGACCACCGCGGGCTCGATCTCGACCGCGTCGATGCGCTCCACCGGGTGCTGGGCCACGGCCCCGACGGTGACGCCGCTGCCGAGCCCGATGACCAGTACCGTCTTCGGGTCCGGGTGGAGCAGGAGGGGCAGGTGGCCCGACATGAGCTGGGTGTGCATATCGCCGCCGGTGCTGGCGTCGGTCTTCCCGTTCACTCGGAGGAACATGTGCTCGCCCTGGCGGTGCACGCTCACCGTGGCGCTGAGGCCGTCCTCGTAGAAGAGCAGCTGGTGCTGGGGGAAGGCCCGGGCCAGCTCCACCTTGCCGGCGAATCCCCGGTACGCGCTCGCGTAGACGGAGACGCCGCTCGCCATCACCGTCTGGTTCCAGGGCGGGATCCACAGCACCCCGGCCAGCGTGGCGGCCGTGAGCGCCGCCGAGCCGCCCCACTGCCAGCCGCTGAGGCTCCGGGCTGACCCGATGACGATGGCCCCACCGACGACCAGGTTCAGGAGGGCCGCGGCCTTCACGGCGGCGTGGGCACCGATCGCGGGGATCAGGGCGAAGCCCGCCAGGACTGTTCCCGCGATGGCGCCGAGCGTGTTGAGGGCGTAGAGCCTCCCCACGTCGGAGCCCACCCGGTCCACGCCGCGGGCAACGATCTTCACCGCACAGGGGAAGCTGGCGCCCACGAGGAGCGTGGGGACGATCATCGCGGCGATGCTCAGCACGAGCTGGACGACCAGCACGAACTCGGGCGACAGGGAGACGGTGAAAGCCCGCAGGAGGAGATCCGGTATCTTCTCGAAGGCGGGGAGGGTCAGGAGCGCCGAGAGACCGATCCCCAGCTCGACGAGCGCGAACGCGACCGGGTCGACCCGCCGCTCGCCGCAGAGCTGGGCGAAGAGGGCGCTCCCGAGCGCGACGCCGAGGAGGAAGGCCAGAAGCATCGCGGTGAACGCGTAGGTCGAGCTGCCGATGACGAGGGTGAGCGCCCGGGTCCAGGCGACCTCGTAGATCATGGAGGCGGCGCCGGAGAGGGCCAGGCCGGTCACGGTGAGGCCGATCAGCCCCGAGACGGCGCCGGGCGGCGTCGCGATGGGTAGCGAGACCTGCTCCAGTGACGCCGCCGCTTCGCGCAGGCCCATGGGCCTCAGGCGGCGGAGGTGGCGGTCGTACGCGAGCATCAGGGCGCCGATCCCGATGTTGAGCGTCGCGGCGAGGTAGAGCGTTCCGCGCGCACCGAAGGCGGGGAGGAGGAAGTAGCCCGCGAGAGCGGTCCCGACGACCGCCCCGAAGGTGTTGAGGGCGTAGAGCTGGCCGACCCGCTTGCCCAGGCTTCCTTCGTCGCTGACGAAGAACCGGCTCAGGACCGGGAGCGTCGCGCCCATGAGGGTGGTCGGGACGAGCAGGAGGGAGAAGACCAGGACGAACTGGGCGAGGCTGAAGACGAAAGACGAGAGCTGCAGCGAGCGCGAGAGCGCGAGGTAGAGGGCCTCCACCGAGGGGAGGAGCAGCGGGACCAGCAGGCAGGAGACGCCGATGCCGGCCTCGAGGAGGGCGTAAAGCGCGAGCGGGCGCTGCCGCCGGTCGGCGACCCGTCCGAGGAGGAAGCTGCCGAGGCCGAGACCGGCCATGAACGCCGTGAGGACGGTCGTGACGGCGAAGACGGTGTGACCGAAGAGCAGGCCGAGCATCCGGACCCAGAGGACCTCGTACACCAGGCCGGTGGCGCCGGAGAGGAAAAAGCACGCGAGGACCCCGGCGACGATCTTCCTCAACTCGCGATTCGGGTCGCCCACTCACGCCTCCTGGTCGCTTCCGATGATGCGCGGGGCGCGGCCGTCTTGGTCGCGCCTATTCTGACAGAATTCACGGGCTGAGATGCCGGAGACTGTCCGTCCCGTAATGAGGCGGCCAGGAGAGGCCGCGCCTACCGGGTCGGGCTCGTGTGTATGGATACCCGCGGGAGCGGAACCCGACGCGCAGCCCCAGGACCTGCACGCCCCCCCGGCGCGCCCAGGTCCGTGTCGGAGTAATGCCCTTCGAGCGCGGGCTTCGCCCGCGCAACCGATTCATGGGGGAGGCCTCGGAGGGGGCCCGGGTACCCACGCCGAAGGCGTGGGTGTCCCCCTCCGATTGTCCCAGGTCCGTTACTCCTCCCGGTCGGCCGGCTTCCCGCGGCTGAGCGCGTGTTTCTGCAGCTTGTACCGGAACTGCCTGAAGGTCATCCCGAGCAGCTCGGCGGCGTGCGTCTGGACACCGTTGGTCCGGTCCAGCGCGAGCTGGAGGAGCTTCTTCTCCAGCCGGTCGAGGGTGGCCTCCAGGTTCAGCCCCTCGGGGGGGAGGTCGAGATCGAGGCCCGACGGCGCGCGGGGGAGCGAGAGCGACTCGGGCAGCGAGTCCACGGTCAACCGGTCCCGAGGCCCGAGGACCACGGCCCGCTCGATGACGTTCTCGAGCTCTCGGATGTTCCCGGGCCAGTGGTACTGCTCCAGCATGGCCAGGGCATCCGGGGCCAGGGCTGGCACCTCCCGGCCGAGCTGGGCGGCGAATTTCTGGAGGAAGGAGGTGACCAGGAGCGGGATGTCCTCGCGGCGCTCCCTGAGCGGCGGGAGGTGGATGCGGACCACGTTCAGCCGGTAGAAGAGGTCCTCGCGGAGCCTCCCGTCGGCGACCGCTGCCTCCAGGTCGGTGTTGGAGGCGGCGATGAGGCGCACGTCCACCTTGACGTCCCTGGTGTCCCCGACCCGCCGGATCTCGCGCTACTGGATGGCCCGCAGCAGCTTGACCTGCAGG
>JACQWB010000185.1 GCA_016209385.1 Candidatus Rokuibacteriota bacterium | reverse complement strand
GGGCCCAGGAGGGTGGATGGCTGATGCAGCGTCCGCCACCACTTGACCGAGAAGTGCACGATCGGGATGTCGAGGAAGCCGATGATCCCCAGCACCGCCGCGTACCGCGCGGCACGCTCCGGCTCCTCCACCATGCGCCGCAGCAAGAGGTAGCCGACGTAGATGACGAACATGATCGTCACGCTGGTGAGCCGAGCGTCCCACGTCCACCAGGTTCCCCAAGTGGGCTTTCCCCAGATGGAACCGGTGACGATGTTGATCGCTGTGAAGAGCACGCCAATCTCCGCAGAGGCGTGGGCGAGCCGGTCCGCAGCGTCGCGGCGCTTCCAGAGGTAGACGACGGAGGCAACGAGAACGACGGTGAACGCCAGGTAGGCGACGAAGATGGCCGGCACGTGGAGGTACATGATCCGCTGGACATTCCCCTGTGTGGCCTCGCGCGGGGCGTAGCCGAAGCCGAGGACGAGCCCCAGGACGATCGCGAGGGCGGCCAACCAGCCGAGGATGCGTGTCACGAATCACGCCTCCAATATAAACTCGAAGGTCAAGAGGCCCACGACCAGGTAGATGACGTCGGCCGCGGCGAGGAGGTGGAGCCAGTGGCTGACCTCACCCAGCGCTTGACCGGTGAGCACCGCCTCCGTCGCCTTGACCGTCGCGAGCAGCACCGGAACCTGGACCGGCAGGAGCAGGAGCGGGAAGAGGAGCTCCCGCGCGCGAACCTGGGCCGTGATGGCCGCGAAGAGGGTGCCGATCGCCGCGAGCCCGATCGTGCCGAAGACGCTGACCACGGCGAGGGGGCCGAGTGCGCGCCAGACGTCCAAGTTGTAGAAGATCGACAAGAGGGCCAGCAGGATGGCCTCGACCGTGACCATCAGGAGGAAGTTGCCGGCCAGCTTGCCGAGGTAGATGGCCGACTTGTCCCCCGGGGTGAGGAGGAGCCCTTCCCAGCAGTCGTTCTCCCGCTCGGCGAGAACGGTCCGCCCCAACCCGAGGAGCCCTGCCAGGATGAACCCGAGCCAGAGCAGGCCGGGGAGGGCCGCGGCTAGGCGCTCGCGATCCGCGCCGAGCGCGAACTCGAAGAGCAGGAGGAGCACCAGGCAGAAGAAGGCGAGCGCGTTGAGGCTCTCCTTGGAGCGCCCCTCGGTGAGCAGGTCCTTCCAGAGCACGATCCACGCCCGCCGGGCGTAGGTCATCCGGCTTCCTCGGTGTGGAGGGCATAGAGCCGGCGAAGCTCTTCCAGCGACAGGTCGGTGCGCGGCCGGTCGAGGATGATCCGGCCACCGGCCAGGATCGCCACCCGGTCGGCGATGGAGAGCCCGCGACCGAAACTGTGCGTCGTCATCAGCACGGCGCCGCCGCGTTCTTTGAAGCCGACCAGGACCCCTTCCAGCCACTTCTTGCCCCGCTGGTCCAGTCCGGCGAACGGCTCGTCGAGGAGCAGGAGGCGCGGCGTGCTCAGGAGCACGCGCGCCAGCGCGAGCCGCCGCTTCATCCCGCTCGAAAAGGTCCGCACGCGCTCGCCCGCCACGCTGTCTAGCTCGACGTGGGCCAGTGCCTCCTGGAGCCGCACCGGTCCGGCCTCGAGTCCGCGCAGCGTCGCCCAGAAGCGGAGGTTCTCGACCGCCGTCAGGTCCTCGTAGAGGTACGTGCTGTGACCCAGGAATCCGAGCGACGCCCGCACCGTCTCGGGGTCGCGCACGGCGTCCTGGCCGTTCACCGTCACCGAGCCTCTCGACGGGCGCAGGAGCGTCGCCAGAATCTTGAGCAGCGTCGTTTTCCCGGCGCCGTTGGCGCCGAGAAGCGCCAGGCATTCGCGCTCGCGGAGCTCAAAGCGCACATCCTCCAGCACGACGGCGGCCCCGAACGATTTCCTGAGCCCGGTAACGGTCACCATGGAGGTTGGCAAGTGGGTCCACGCCTCGAAGGTATTGTCCCTCATGGGCCGGAGAAGGGTCAAGGTGCACGCGGAAACGAAAAAGGGGAAGACCACGCGGTCTTCCCCGTCGGCCGTCTGCTCTCGCTAGAAGCGCATCGCGCGGAGACGCGCGATGCGCTCTTCGATGGGCGGGTGCGTGGAGAACAGGGTCACCCAGGACCCGCCGGTGAGCGGGTTCACGATGAACAGGTGGGCCGTCGCCGGGCTCGCATCCATCGGGACGAGCTGGGAGGCCGTGTGGAGCTTCTCGAGCGCCTTGCCGAGGCCCCAGGGCTGCCCTGCCAGCCGGGCGCCTGTGGCGTCGGCCTGATACTCGCGGGCGCGGGAGACGGCGAGCTGGATCAGCATCGCCGCGACGGGCGCCAGGATCGCCATGAGGATAGCGCCGAAGGCGCTGCCACCTTCCTCCTCGTCGTCGCGCCGGCCACCGCCGAAGATCGCGGCCCACTGGGCCATATGCGCGAGGTAGGTGATCGCGCCGGCCAGCGTGGCCGCGACGGTGGAGATCAGGACGTCGCGGTTCTTGACGTGGGCCAGTTCGTGGGCCAGCACGCCCTCGAGCTCGTGTTCGTCGAGCAGCCGCATGATCCCTTCGGTGACCGCTACCGCCGCGTGCTGGGGGTTCCGGCCGGTGGCGAAGGCGTTCGGGGCCTCGCTCGGGATCAGGTGGACCCGCGGCATGGGGATGCCGGCTCGCGTGGCGAGCGTGCGGACGATCCGGTAGAGCGCGGGCGCTTCGGCCTCTTCGATGGGTTTCGCGCCGTACATGGCGAGGACGATCTTGTCGGAGAACCAGTAACTCGCCAGGTTCATGACCAGGGCGAACAGAAAGGCCACAACCATGCCCTGCTGGCCGCCGAGCGCGCCGCCGATCAAGACGAGGAGCGCAGTCAGGGCTGCGAGGAGGATGCCGGTCTTGAAAACGCTGGACATACGATCCCTCCCTTTATCACTGTCTCTACCCCTTAGCTCTGCTTCGCCGGAGAAACACCTAAGAGGGTATCGTCGAACTCGTTTGAATACTAGCAATCCGGTTTGAGCTAGTCAAGCCTACGACATTTCGTGCCTCGGACTGGGGATTTCCCTTGACAAGGGGATTTAGCGAAGTTTATACTGAGCCGATTGTGGAAAACTCCTTTATTCATAGAAGGTTACACGGGACCTGACATGGTCATCCGGGTGTCCGAAATTCCGGAAGAGGGGCTTCGGGTAGAGGGCGTGAAAGCATTTCCTCGGCCCTTCACGGACTCGTCCTGGCTCTTGGAGGATCTCTCCCTGTTCGTCGAAAAGGATGGCGATGATGTGCTGGTGCGCGGGCGGCTGGCGGCCCGCGTGCCCCAGCTCTGCGGGCGGTGCCTCGAAGCGTTCGTCTCCCGCATCGCAGCGGAAATGGACACCCGGTTCGCGCCCCGCCCCCTGTGGCGGCGGGACGAGCAGGTGGAGTTGACGGCCGACGACCTGGAGCTGGACTTCTACGACCAGGATCTCCTGGATCTGGATCGGTTGATCCAGACCGAAGCGATGCTGGGGCTTCCGATGAAGCCCCTCTGCCGCGAAGGATGCCGGGGGCTCTGCCCCGTTTGCGGCGGCAACCGCAACGTCACGCCCTGCGACTGCGAGGCGCGGCGTCCCGATCCGCGGCTGGCCGTGCTCAAAACCCTCGCGGAGCGAATGTCGTCACGATAGGAGCGAATCCACGATGGCCCTCCCCAAACGGCGTCACTCGAAAACTCGTGGCCGGAAGCGCCGGACCCACTACAAGCTCGCCCTTCCCACGCTCTCCGTCTGCCCGCAGTGCCGGGAAACGAAGCTGCCGCACCGCGTCTGCCCGCATTGCGGCTACTACCGGGGGCGGGAGGTTCTCTCCGTCGAAGAGGCCTGATCGCTGCCGGGGGAGACCGGGGCCGGCGACGCGGAGCCCTCTCCGGTGCAAGGCCACGGTCGTTCGTTGGCTAAGTCCTTGAACATCGCGGTGGACGCCATGGGAGGCGACTACGGCCCGACCGTGGTCGTCGAAGGCGCCGTGGCGGCGGCGCGTGAACACGGGCTTCCGGTCATCCTCGTCGGGGATCAGGGTGCGATCGAGCGCGAGCTCGCCCGCCACTGCGTCGGGAACCTGCCGGTCCGTGTCCGCCACGCCTCGCAGGTGGTCGGGATGGCGGAGCCGCCGTCCCAGGCGCTGCGACGGAAACGCGATTCCTCGCTCCGGGTTTCGGCCGACCTGATCAAGGAAGGGGAGGCTGGCGCCTTCGTGTCCGCGGGCAACACGGGAGCCGCGATGGCCACGGCGATGTTCGTGCTGGGCGTGCTCCCCGGCGTCGACCGACCGGCCATCGCGGTGCTGCTTCCGAGCCTCACCGGCTACACCGTCCTCATCGACGCGGGCGCCATCGTGGATCCCAAGCCGCGTCACCTCGTGCAGTTCGCGGTCATGGGCCACTGCTACGCCAAGGACATCCTGGACAAGGGCAGGCCTCGGGTCGGGCTCCTCTCGGTCGGGGAGGAGGAGGGGAAGGGGAACGAGCTGACCAAGGAAGCCTTCGAGGAGCTCAAGCTCTCGTCGCTCAACTTCGTCGGCAACGTGGAAGGCCGTGACATGTACAACGGGAACTGCGATGTCGTCGTGACCGACGGGTTCACGGGCAACGTGGCGCTCAAGATCTCGGAGAGCCTCGCCGAGATGATCGGGGCCATGATCAAGGAGGAGCTCGGGCGCGACGTCCGGTCCCGGGTGGGTGCCCTCTTGTCCGGGCCCGCCTTCGCGCGCTTCAAGAAGCGCGTGGACTACACCGAAATGGGCGGCGCGCCGCTCATCGGTATCAACGGCGCGGCCATCATCTGCCACGGGAACTCGCCGCCGAAGGCGGTCAAGAATGCGGTCCGTGTCGCCGCCGAGTGGGTGCAGCAGAACGTCAACGAGCACATCAAGGCCGCCCTGGAGGAGGAGGCCACGCTGGCCGGGGACGGCCGGGACGGAGGCCGCGAATGACGCGCGCGAAGATCACCGGCGTCGGGTCCTATGCACCCAAGCGCATCCTGACGAACGCGGACCTCGAGAAGATGATCGAGACGAGCGACGAGTGGATCGTGCAGCGCAGCGGCATCCGGGAGCGCCGCATCGTCGACGACGGCGAGGCGACGTCAGACCTCGCCGTGCGCGCCGCCCAGCAGGCGCTCGAGCGGGCCGGCCTCGGGCCCGAGGACATCGACTTCATCGTGGTCGGCACCACGACACCCGACATGTTCTTTCCCTCCGTCGGGAACCTGGTCCAGCAGCGGCTCGGCTGCCGGCGCGTGGGCTCGGTCGACGTGCTCGCGGCGTGCGCGGCATCGGTCTACAGCATGACGATCGGCGCCCAGTTCATCCAGACCGGGAAGTACCGGCGGGTGCTCTGCATCGGCGCCGAGACGCTCTCGCGGATCACCGACTGGACGGATCGCGGGACCTGCGTGCTGCTGGCGGATGCGGCCGGGGCAGCGGTGCTCGAGCCTAGCGACGATGGCAGTGGGCTGCTCGACGCCGAACTTTACTCCGACGGCCAGTACTGGGATCTGCTGTACATGCCCGGCGGGGGCTCCCGGCATCCGGCGACGCGCGAGACCGTGGACGCGCGGATGCACTACGCGAAGATGAAGGGCAACGAGGTCTTCAAGGTCGCCGTCCGCATGTTCGTCGATTCCACGTCGGGCCTGCTCGCCCGTCACGGGCTGGCCGCCGCCGACGTGGACCTCTTCATCCCCCATCAAGCCAACCTCCGGATCATCGAGGCGGCAGCGAAGCGGGTCGGATTGCCCATGGAGCGGGTCTTCGTCAACGTGGACCGCTACGGCAACACCGGTGCCGCTTCCGTCTACGTCGCGCTCGAGGAGGCGGTGACCGGCGGGCGAATCAAGCGCGGCGACCTCGTGCTCCTCGCGGCCTTCGGCGGCGGCTTCGCGTGGGGTTCGGCCCTCCTCCGCTGGTGATGAAGCTCGCCTTCCTCTTCCCCGGGCAGGGCTCGCAGGCGGTCGGGATGGGCAGGGGCTTCTACGATGCCTCCGCCGGCGTGCGCGCGCTCTACGCTGAGGCGAGTGACGCTCTCGGTCTGGACCTGGCCAGGCTCTGCTTCGACGGGCCCGAGGCCGAGCTCCAGCTGACGGCGAACACCCAGCCGGCGATCCTGACGGCGAGCGTGGCCGCCGCTCACGTGCTGGCGGAACGCGGGATCGCCCCCGCGCTGGCGGCGGGCCACAGCCTCGGGGAGTACGCGGCCCTGGTCGTCGGGGGCGCGATGTCGTTCGGCGACGCCGTGCGAGTCGTCCGGAAGCGGGGCGAGTTCATGCAGGAGGCGGTCCCGGTGGGGGTCGGCGCCATGGCCGCCATCCTGGGCATAGAGCTGCTGGCGGTGGAGGCGCTCTGCCGGGAGGCGACGCGCCCCTCCGAGA
The DNA here is from genome assembly GCA_016209385.1 of Candidatus Rokuibacteriota bacterium. NCBI lineage: Bacteria > Candidatus Rokuibacteriota > Candidatus Rokuibacteriota bacterium. Next base: position 37,144 of record JACQWB010000185.1, on the reverse strand, counting down.
TCGTGACGGTCGCCAACATCAACGCGGCGACCCAGATCGTCGTCGCGGGTCACAGGGTCGCCGTCGAGCGTGCAGTCGCGCTGGCCGCCGAGCGCGGTGGGCGCCGGAGCGTGCTCCTTCCGGTGAGCGCGCCGTTCCACTGCCCGCTGATGCAGCCGGCAGCCGAGCGACTCGCACGGGAGCTGGAGCGCGTCGTCGTCTCGCCGCCGAACGTCCCCGTCGTCCGGAACGTGGACGCCGGCCTCACGACCACAGCCGACGACGTGATTCCCTTCCTCGTTCGCCAGGTGGCGAGCCCGGTCCGGTGGGCTGCCTGCGTGACCCGGATGGTCGAAGAGGGCGCGACCCTCTTTCTCGAGGTAGGGCCAGGACGCGTGCTCACGGCTCTCCTGAAGCGGATCGCCGACGGCGTCAAAGGGTACGCGGTCGAAGATCCGCCGAGCCTGGAGAAGGCCCTAGCGGACCTCGGCGGGTAGTGGTCGTGCCGGGCGACGGCAAAGGGCTCGAGGGGCGTGTCGCCATCGTCACCGGTGCGAGCCGCGGCATCGGGCGGGCGGTGGCCGCATGCCTGGCGCAGGACGGGGCCTCCGTGATAGTGTCGGGACGCGACGCGACGCGCTTGGACGTCGCCGCCAAAGAGCTCGAGGCGTGCGGCGCGCCCGTCCTCGCGGCGCCCGGGGACATCGCGCGCCGCGAGGACGTGGACCGGATCGTCGCGCAGACGCGGGACCGGTTCGGCCGCATCGACATCCTGGTGAACAACGCCGGGATCACCCGGGACGCGCTTCTGGTGCGGATGAAGGACGAGGACTGGGACGAGGTGCTGAACGTGAACCTCCGCGGCGCGTTCCTGATGACGCGTGCGGTGTCCAAGGTCATGATGCGTCAGAAGGGCGGGCGGATCATCAACATCGCGTCCGTCGCGGGGGTCATGGGGAACGCGGGACAGGTGAACTATACGGCCGCCAAAGCGGGGCTCATCGGGCTCACGAAGGCGGCGGCCCGCGAGCTCGCGCACTGGGGTATCCTGGTGAACGCGGTAGCTCCGGGGCTCATCGACACGGACATGACCGCGGCGATCCCCGCCGAGGCGCGGGAGGCGCTTCTGGCCCAGGTGCCCCTGAAGCGGATCGGGCTCGCTCACGACGTGGCGCAGGTGGTTCGCTTCCTGGCCCAGGACGGTGCCAGCTACGTGACGGGGCAGGTGATCCACGTGGACGGCGGGCTCTACATGTAGGGCTGTCTCTGCCAGAAAATATATTTCCCAGTTCAGGAGGCCGTCATGGCGAAGCCGATCGAGGAGCGGGTCAAGGAAATCATCTGCGAGCAGCTCGGGGTGGAAGAGGAAGAGGTAATCCCGACCGCGAAGTTCATCGAGGACCTGGGGGCGGACTCCCTGGACACGGTCGAGCTCGTGATGGCGTTCGAGGAGGAGTTCGACATCGAGATCCCGGACGAGGACGCGGAGAAGATCGCGACCGTCGGGGACGCCATCCAGTACATCAAAGACAACACCTGAGCGTCGCGGCGGGCGAGGTGATTCCGTGAACACGCGGCGAGTCGTCATCACCGGGATGGGGGCGGTGACGCCGGTCGGAAACTCCGCCGAAGAGTTCTGGGCGGCCATCACCCAAGGGCGCTCCGGCATCGGACCGATCACCCGGTTCGACCCGAGCGGCTACACGACACGCATCGCCGGGGAAGTCAAGGACTTCGATCCGCTGAAGTGGGTGGACAAGAAGGAGGCACGCCGGCTCGATCCGTACCTCCAGTACGCGATCGCGTGCGCCAGCATGGCCGTGGAGGACGCCGGGCTCGACGTCTCGAAGGTGGACGGGACGCGCTTCGGCGTCCTGGTCGGATCCGGGATCGGCGGGATCCAGACGCTTCTCGATTCCCACGACACGCTGAACGCGAAAGGGCCCGATCGGGTCTCGCCGTTCTTCATCCCGATGCTGATCATCAACATGGCGTCCGGTCTGATCTCCATGCGGTACGGAGCGAAGGGGCCCAACTCCGCCGTGGTCACGGCGTGCGCGACCGGCAACCACGCGATCGGCGACGCGTTCAAGATCATCCAGCGCGGCGACGCGGACGTCATGATCGCGGGCGGCGCCGAAGCGATCATCTGTCCCCTCACCATCGCCGGGTTCTGTCAGATGAAGGCGATGTCCACGCGAAACGACGAGCCGACGAAGGCCTCGCGCCCCTTCGATGCCAACCGCGACGGTTTCGTGTGCGGGGAAGGGGGCGGGCTCCTGGTGGTCGAATCGCTCGAGCATGCCGCGAGGCGGGACGCGCGCATCTACGCCGAGATCGTCGGCTACGGCATGAGCTCGGACGCCTACCACATGACCGCGCCCGATCCCGAGGGGGACGGCGCGTCCCGCGCGATGGCGAGCGCCCTCAAGGACGCCGGCCTCCCGGTTACGGTCGTCGGCTACATCAACGCCCACGGCACGTCCACGCCGTACAACGACAAGTTCGAGACGATGGCGATCCGGCGGGTGTTCGGAACGCACGCCAACGAGCTGGCCGTCTCATCGACCAAGTCGATGATCGGTCACCTTCTCGGCGCCGCGGGCGGGGTCGAGGCCATCGCGACGATCCTGGCCATCTACCACGGCCTGCTCCCCCCGACGATCAACTACGAGACGCCGGACCCCGAGTGCGACTTGGACTACGTGCCGAACCAGGCCCGCAAACAGGAGGTGGAGGTGGCGGTGTCCAACGCCTTCGGCTTCGGCGGGACCAACGCCACGCTCGTCTTTCGGCGGTACCAACCGTAGCCTCTCGTTCGGGTGCGCACCCGTGGCCCCGCCGTGGGTACCCGGCTCGCGCGATCGAGGGGCGAGGTTCGGAAGGGGGGCGTGGCTCCGAGTTTCTCTCAGACCTTGGCTTCCGACGCAGACCTCCTTGACGCGCTCGGGGCGCTGGAGCAGCGCCTGGGCTACGAGTTCCGGGATCGCGCGCTGGTGCTCTGCGCGCTCACCCACGCGTCGTATGCCCACGAGCACCCGCCCGAGCCCGACAACGCGCAGCTCGCGTGGCTCGGCGACGCGGTGCTGGCGCTCGTGGTGACGGAGCGGCTCTTCACGGCGCTGCCCGAGGAGTCGGTCGGCCCCCTGACCTCCCGGCGTGCCGAGCTGGTGGCAGGGCCGACGCTCGCGCGCTGGGCGGTGGACCTCGAGCTGGGGCCGCTCCTCCGGCTCGGGCGGGGTGAGCTGCTGAGCGGCGGGAGCGAAAAGGAATCGATGCTGGCAAGCGCGTTCGAGGCTGTCCTGGGCGCCGTCTACCTGGACGGCGGGCTGGCCGCCGCCCGGGCGATAGTTGCGCGCCTCGCGGTGTGGTAACCTCAATCCATGCGCCTCTGGCCGTTCTCGCGTGCGCGTCGCGTCCGGTCTCCGATCGCCCCCGTCCCGGAGCTCGCGGTCTTCCAGGACGTCCTCCGCAGGAATGTCGAGGACGTTTTCAGCGTGCAGGAGCAGCACGTCCGGGGTCCCATGGTGATTTTCGGCGGCGTGCTGCTGATGACGCCGGCGCGCGCCCTGAACCTCCTGGAGCTCCGCTTCAAACCGTTCGGCTACACCCCGTTTCTGAGGGCAGAGGGGGGCAAGGTCTGGATCCACGCGCTGCCGCTCGCCGCGGTGACCGAGGCCGGGAACCCGATGGTCAACCTGGTTCTGTTCCTGGCGACCTGCGTGTCGACGGTCTGGGCGGGATCCGGGACGTTCAACCCGCTCGGGGATCCGGAACGGCTCTGGCAGGGGGTGAGCTTCGCCTTCGCCCTCCTCTCGATGCTCGGCACCCACGAGTTCGGCCACTACTTCACGGCGCGGTATTACGGCGCGGCGGTGAGCCTCCCGTACTTCATTCCCGCCCCGCCGCCGTTCTTCTTCGGCACGCTCGGGGCCATCATCAAGCTGAAGTCACCGGCCCGTGACCGGAACTCCCTGTTCGATATCGCAGCGGCGGGGCCGCTGGCGGGGCTCGTTGTCGCCGTGCCGGTGCTGCTCCTGGGACTCTCCTGGTCGCGAATCGTCGCGATCCCGCCGGACTTCGGCGGGCTCGTCTTCGGCGACTCGCTCCTGATGCGCTTTCTGGTCTACCTGACCTTCGGCTCGATCCCCGAAGGGACAGACGTCCTGATCCACCCGGTGGGGCTCGCCGGCTGGCTGGGTCTCTTCGTGACCGCCCTGAACCTCTTCCCCGTGGGCCAGCTCGACGGCGGCCGCATCGCCTATGCGCTCTTCGGGGCGCACCACCGGAAAGTCTACCGGGCGACGTTCGCCGCGCTCCTCGTGCTCGGCGTCGTCACGCGGTCGGTGAACTGGTTCGTGTGGGCCGCGCTCCTCTTCTTCCTCATCGGCTTCGACCATACCCCTCCGCTGGACGATCTCACGCCGCTCTCGCCGGGGCGTCGCGTCGTGGGCGGCTTCTGCCTCTTCCTCCTCGTCCTGCTGATCCCGCCCATCCCGATCCAGGTCCAATAACTCAGTCGGAGGGGGCCTCGACGGCCCCCTCCGAGGCCTCCCCCAGGAATGGTGGTTCGAGCCGAGGGGCTGCCGACGAGCCGCAGGCGAGGAGAGCCACGAGGCGAGGACCGAGTTGGTTGCGCGGGCGAAGCCCGCGCTCGAAAGGTATTACTCCGACACGCTCCTATCTCGCCCGAACCCGCCGCCGAAGCGTCCGCAGTCCGCCCGGGGCGGCGGGCTCACGGAGGGGGTGGGCTCGCACTGGGCCGGGGGTCTCTAGCAACTCGCCCACCAGCGCCCCGCCGCCGAGCAGCTCCCACGAGTGTCTTCTCCCGCAATTAGTGGTCACGACGGCGGGCGATTCATGTAAAATTCTCACGAGATGAGCCACCTGCATCAGGTCCTCAGCCGGAAAGTGGACCAGTGGCGCGCGGATGGTTACCCCTCGCCCGACTACTCTGCAATTGCAGAGATCTTCGAATGGGCTAGTGACCCGGAAACGGGCGCCCTAAGATTTCTCAGAAAGCCGCAACTCCGGGCGCTCGAAACGTACTGGTACTTACGACTGGTCGAAGATACTCCGCATATCTTCGCGCTGTATCAGAAGCTTTTCCCCAACCCGGCGGAGCTCCTCGAGGCCCTCGGCCTCATTGCTCCCCAGATCATGAAGCTCGTGGCCGGTCAGCCGCTCGATTCCCTGTGGCAGCGGATCAAGACCGACGACCGCTTCCTGCGAGAGTTTCGCCTGGAGAGCGTCCGAGAGACACTGACGCTGGACTATCCGAGCTACATTCTGGCGCTGGCAATGGGGGCGGGGAAGACCATCCTCATCGGCGCCATCTTTGCCACCGAGTTCGCGATGGCGCTGGAGTATCCGGATGGCCCGTTCGTCCAGAATGCCCTTGTCTTCGCGCCCGGGAAGACAATTATCGAGTCGCTTAAAGAGTTAGCCGCTGTCCCCTACGAGAGAATCCTGCCGCCGCGGCTCTATAGGTGGTTTTCGGCCTCGATCAAGCTCACGTTCACCCGAGACGGGGAGAAGGACATTCCCGTGGTCAGGGGGAGCCTTTACAACGTCGTCGTGACGAATACTGAGAAGATCCGAATCCAGAAGGAAACGATTCGGCGGAGCGATCTGGGCGACCTCCTGACTCGAGGGCGGGAGGACGAAGCGCGGGCCGAAGTGGCGAACCTACGGCTCCGGGCGATCGCGTCGTTGCCCCAACTCGCTGTCTTTTCGGACGAAGCCCATCATACCTACGGCCAGTCACTGCAAGCGGAGTTGAAGAAAGTTCGAAGGACGGTGGACTACCTGGCGGCGAATACGAAGGTCGTGTGCGTCGTCAACACCACCGGGACCCCGTATTTTCGGCGTCAGCCCCTAAAGGACGTCGTGATCTGGTACGGGCTCTCCGAAGGGATCCGAGACAACATACTTAAAGATGTCTCTGGCAACATCCAGGCGTTTGATTTCGAGGAGAGCACAGGAGCCTACGTGAGCCATGTCATCGAGGACTTCTTCAAAGACTACGGGAAGTTGCAGCTCCTGAACGGCGCGCCAGCGAGACTGGCGATCTACTTTCCACAGACTGACGATCTCGAGGAGCTGCGCCCGGTCATTGATGCTGCGCTGGTGAAGGTCGGTCAGTCCCCTGCCGCGTGTTTGCGGAACACCTCGGAGTCTCCAAAGGAGGAGGTGGACGCCTTCAACCGGCTCAACGACCCGGAGGCGCCCCACCGCGTGATCCTGCTCGTCAACAAGGGCACCGAAGGCTGGAACTGCCTGAGCCTTTTTGCCTGCGCTCTGGCGCGCCGGCTCAGGACCAGCAACAACTTCGTTCTCCAGGCGGCGACCCGGTGCCTGCGCCAGGTGCCTGGCAACGACAGGAAGGCGCGGATCTATCTCTCACGTGATAACCGCTCGATCCTGGACCGCCAGCTTCAGGAGACATATGGCGAGACCATCGCCGACCTTGACCGTGCCACGCGGGAAACCGGGTCCGCCCGCTTGATTCTGCGAAAGCGCGACTTGCCCCCAGTCACCCTGACGCGCCTCGTCCGAACCGTCGTTCCCGCCGGGGTGGGCAGCCGCACGCTCCGGCTCGAACGGCCCAAGATCGACTCGGAGAGGACGGTTCTCACAAAGGCGGTCTTGACATCGTCCCGCAGCAGGGCGTGAGGAGGCTGCTCCAACAGGTCGGCGGGACAATCCAAATAGAAGCTGTGCCCGACACGATGGACCGCTACGAAGCCGCCGTCAGCCTCGCCGCCGCCTTCCGCCTTGATCTGTGGCCCCTCTACGATGAATTGAGACGGCTTTACGGCGATGACGAAGATGTCCCCGTGGCTCACCTTGAGGAGCTGGCAGCACAAATCACCGAACAGACCCGGGGCTATGAGGTTAGGGAGGAGAAGGTCGAGTGGGCGCTGGCGCTCGTGAAGCCTGAAGGATTCAGCAGAAAGACCGAGGGCGAGGGCGTGGAGGTCTATACCGCCGAGATCACCTACCCGAAAGACCGCGAGCGCCTCCTGCTCCGCGCCGGCACGGTGCTCACAGAAAATCCTGCTAGCTTCGGCTTCCACTATGATCCGTACAACTTCGATTCCACGCCAGAGATGGACTTCTTCCGGCAGATGCTCAGGGAACTCAATCTCCATCCGGCCGAGGTGGAGGATATCTGTTTCATCGGTGGCCTGACCGACCCGGGCAAGACTGATTTAAAAGACCTGATCCTCCAGGCGGACGGCAGCCGCGTCCGGCGGATCATCCTGTTCGGGTCGCGAGCCCGGGGCGATGCGCGACCGGACAGCGACTTCGACCTGCTCGTGGTCTTCCGCCACATGACGCCAGAGGAGAAGCGGGCAAACCTGCTCGCCCTCTATCGGGTATTTGAGGGCGCTGGCGTCGTTGCGGAACCCTGGGTGATGGGCGAGGAGGAGTTCGAGGAGACCAAGACGGTCATCGGCGGCCTCGCCTATCCGGCCTGGAAAGAAGGGGTGCTGCTCTACGAGAACCCCTGAGCAAATCCAGTGGGACTGGGTTAAGCTGTGGCTCGCGACAGCAGAGGAGGATCTCTTGGCAGCCGATCTGATACTCAATGGGTCCATGCCATCGTATCGGCTCGTAAGCTTCCACGCGCAGCAAGCCGCTGAGAAATTCACGTTGATACTCGGAGGGCACACCACATTCAGTGCCTAATGGACGAATTGTTCGGACAAGATAATTTCCAGAACTCCATCTGCTGGAAGCGCTCACCCTTTGCAGGAAGCAGTAAGGCTAGAGCTCATCGGTACCCAGCAAACCATGACGTAATCATGTTATCCCACTCAAAAGCCCGAAGACCTCTTGAGGCGGATAATCTCGTGCTGTTCTAACCCTGGCGATCTGGTCCTTGATTGCTTCATTGGTTCTGGCACGACGGCGGCAGTAGCGCAGAAACTGGGGAGACGGTGGATTGGCTGCGACATGAACAAAGGAGCGATCCAGACCACAAGCAAGCCCCTCCAGACGATTATTCAGGAGCAGATCGAGCAAGCGCAAACGGCGCAGCAGGTCTCCCTGGCCGGTGTGACCGCGGAGGAAGAACAGGCGCCCGGGCCAGCCCAGCTCTCTTTTGCGGTGTACCGCGTCAACGATTACGATCTGGCGATTCAGCACGAGGAGGCGGTGAGCCTCGCCTGCGAGCACATCGGGGTGACGCGGACCAGGACCGACCGCTACTTCGACGGAACGCTCGGCAAGAAGCTAGTGAAAGTCATTCCCTTCAACCATCCGCTCACGCTGCTTGATCTTGAGGAACTCAAGCGCGAGCTGGAGGCTCGGCCGGGGGAGGACCGGGCGATTGTGCTTGTCTGCCTGGGCAAGGAGCCGGCCGCGGACGCGTGGATCGAAGACTGGAACCGGCTGCGCAGAGGGAAGGCGGCGGTGAACCGGATCGAGGTCATCGAGCTGCGGACAGACCCTAAGTACGGCAAGTTCTTCCAGCACCAGCCAGCCCGGGCCAGGGTGAAAGCGGTACCGAAGAACGATACGCTGATCGTCGAGATAGAGGACTTTATCTCGCCTAGCATCATCGAGCGCCTCCAGGAGCAGGCGGGGCTCATGAAACCTAAAATCGACGACTGGCGGGCCATGGTGGACTGCGTGTTGATCGACCCCGATTATGATAGCAAGGTGTTCCGGATCGGTCTCTCAGACGTGCCGGAACGGAAGACCGACCTGGTGGCAGGGCGCTACGAGATCCCGGCAGGCCGTGGCGAAGGGACGCTTGCTGTCAAGGTCATCGACATGCTGGGGGAAGAAGTATTGGTCACCCTGCCGAAGGGCTAAGCCCCGAGCTTAAGCGCAGCGGCGAGGAGCGCCACCCTGGGCATGGTCACCTCGCAGGGGGGTCGTGAGCGTCGGCGGCGCGATCCTGCCAGCGGAGCGCGCTGGGCGGGCGGCGAAGTTGACAGGACACGCTCCGGCCGGTATGGTACCCTCGAACTGATGCTGCCGGTGTCGCGCGATCCCCACGTCCAGGCGCTGATGGTCGACCTGATCCGGGCGATCAAGGTTTCGCTGGCCGCCGGCGACGCTGCGCGTGCCCTCGTCGCGGAACTCCTGAAGCGCGGCGCGGGCACCGGGAGTCTCCTGCTGGACGACAGCGAGAGCCCGACAGCTACGCTCACCCCGCAGGACCGGAAGTTCCTCAGCGCCCTGGCGATCCGTCCCGCGGACCGCTGATCTCGATGCGCGGCCTCGTCCTGCTCGGCTGGATTCTTGTTTTTGCGTTCCTCCTCTGGCCGCTCCTCAAGTGGGCGCTCCGCCAGCGCCTGCCGCATGCCGGCGCGAGTGCCCGCCCCCGGCCTCGAGCGCTGAGAGACGAGCTGGTAAAAGATCCGGTCTGCCAGACCTATGTCCTGCGCTCGCGGGCCGTGACGCGCGGCGCCGGCGGGGACACGCGGTACTTCTGCGGCCCCGAGTGCGCGGCCCGCTTCGACGCCGCGGGACGCGGATGAGGCTCGGCCAAGCCGGTGCCGTCCGCCTCCTCGATCCCGGGACCTCGCACGCGTAGCCGATGTCCTTCGAGCTCCTCGTTCTCGACCTGGACGGGGTCGTCCTGGACCACGCCATGCGCATCGATCCGGCGCTCGAGACCGGGCTCCGCCGGGCGATGGCCCGCGGGCTCAGGGTGACGCTGGCGACGGGGCGGATGCCTCAAGCAACGCGGCCGTACTGGGAGCGCTTCGAGATCTCCACGCCCGTGATCCTCTACAACGGCGCCCTGGTCCGCGATCCCCGCAACGGCGGCGTGCTCTATGCCCGCTGGCTCCCGCCCGGCCTTCTCGGCGACCTCTACCCGGTCTTTGCCGGTGCGCCCGTGGATCCGCTCTTCTACCGGGGCGATACCATCTACTGCCTGGAGAAGACTCGCCCGATTCTCACCTACTGCGAAGAAGAGGCGCTCGAGGCCGTGGAGATCGCCGACCGCGAGACCTTTCTCCGGGAAGGTTTCTTCGTCAAGGCGCTCCTCATCGGCGACCCGGCGGAGCTTCCACGCCTCAGGGAGAGGCTCAGCCCCGCCCTGGGGACCGCCCGGCTGGTCCTGAGCCGGCCGGACTACCTCGAGCTGCTTCCCGCCGGCGCGTCCAAGGGCGCGGCGCTCAGGGTCCTCGCCCAACACCTGGGCATCCCCCTCGGGCGGGTGATCGCGGCAGGCGACCAGGAGAACGACATCGAGATGATCCAGGCTGCGGGCGTCGGCATCGCGATGTCCCATTCCCCGCCCCACGTCCGCGCCGCCGCATCCCGCGTGGCCCCGCCGCCGGCGTCGGGGGGGCTCGCCGCGGTCCTGGCCGAGCTTTGTCCCGAGCACTTCCGGCCGGAGTGACGAGGTGTCCCTCCGGCCTCCCGGCTCGCTGCTTCTGCTGGCCGTCCTCTCCCTGGGCCTGTCGGTCCCGGTGGTCACCGGCGGCTCGGCCTTCGACTCCGCCGCCGCCTGGAGTCATGTGGAGCGGCTCGTGGCGTTCGGGCCCCGCCCGGCGGGATCGGCTGCTCTCGCCCGTGCCCGTGAATACATCCTCGGGGAGCTGAAGCGAGCGGGCATCCCGGCGCGGGTGCAGGCATTCACGGCCCAGACCCCCGACGGCTCGGTCCGGATGGTGAATGTGATCGGCGAACTCTCGGGTAGGCGGCGCGAGGCCATCCTCCTGGGTGGCCACTACGACACCAAGTACTTTGCCGACTTCCGCTTCGTCGGGGCCAACGATGGTGGCTCGAGCGCGGCGCTCCTGATCGAGCTGGCCCGAAGCCTGGCGCGTGCGCCCCACGAGTTCACGTACTGGGTCGTTTTCTTCGACGGTGAGGAGGCCTGGCGCGAGTGGAGCGCCACCGACGGGATCTACGGCTCCCGCCACATGGTGTCCGAGCTCCGGCGCAGCGGCGACCTGGCCCGGCTCAAGGCCGTCGTGGTCGTGGACATGATCGGCGACAAGGCCTTGAACATCCGGCGCGAATCGGCCTCCACGCGCTGGCTGACCGATCTTATTTGGGGGAGCGCGCGGCGGCTCGGCTACCAGGCGCACTTTCTCGACGAGACCCTGGCAGTCGAGGACGACCACACCCCGTTCCTGCGCGCGGGAATTCCGGCGACGCTTGTGATCGATTTCGATTACGGGCCCTACTGGCACACGCCCGAGGACACGCTGGACAAGCTCTCCCCCGAGAGCCTGAAGGTCGTGGGCGAGGTCCTGCTCGATGCCCTCCCCGCGCTGGAGACCTGGCTCGCTCGCGGGTCGGGACGGCCCGGCCGGTGAGACGATGGCAGTTCGAGCCGAGTAGATTTTCGAGCCGAGGGAGTTCGGAGGAGCCGCAGGCGTGGCGGTTCGAGCCGAGGGGCGTCGGCCATGCCGGAGGCAGGCCCGCCACGAGGCGAGGCCCGAGTCAATAACGTGCAATCGAGAACCATGAGGGGGAGCGAGCGATGCCGAGGGTAAGAGAGATCGAGACCGACGGTGGTGACCCTGTTCTCCAGGAGATCTTCGCGAAGGAGCGCGAGGCGGTCGGTACACTCCTCAACACCACCAAGGTCTACGCCCACTGCCCGCCCATTCTCCAGGCGGCGAGGCAGCTGTCCGCCGCGCTGGAGCGGTCGGGACTCCTGGACCCCCAGCTCCGCAGCCTGGTGTACCTCCGGGTGGCGCTCCTGAACGGCTGCCCCTTCTGAATCGATATCAACGCATCCCGGGGGATGCGATACGGCGTGTCGATCGAGAAGATCCAGGACGTGGCCCGGTTCAGGGAGAGCCGGCGCTTCGACGAGACGGAGCGGGTGGCGCTGGAGTTTGCCGAGAAGATGACGCTCACCGGCGAGCGGGTCAGCGACGAGCTGTTCGCCCGGGCGCGGGCGCACTTTTCCGAAGCACAGGTCGTGGAGCTGGCCGCCGCGGTCGCCCTGGAGAACTTCAGGAGCAAGTTCAACGTGGCGCTGGGGATCGAGGCCCAGGGCTTCTGCGTCGTCCCCGGCATGTCCTCGCCCGCGCTCCCCCGGTAGTCTCACGTCCAGATCCGTGGCGACGGCTCGCGTGATCGCCGCCTCGTCCCGCGCCCGCAGCGTCGTCGTCCTTCCGGTCGCGATGTTCTTCGGCGCCTTCGCGTGGTCCTTCGTCTACGTGAGCCTGCCATTCTACATCCAGCGCCTCGGTCCGGGGGATCCGATCGCGACGCTGCGGTGGACGGGCTGGATCCTGGGCATCTCGCCGCTCACGACGGTGGTCACGGCGCCGGTCTGGGGACGGCTGGCGGGCTACGGCAACCCGAAAACCTTCTACGTCGTGGTCGAGCTCCTCCAGGGGGTTGGCTTCTTCCTGATGGCGCTGGCCCGGACGCTTCCCGAGCTTTTCCTGGCCCGGCTCCTCCTCGGGATCATGGGCGCGGCGTCCACCTTCGCCTTCATCATCGCCGGGCGCTCCCGGGGCGAGGACGTGCGACGACAGGTCTCGGCGATCCAGTCGGCCATGACCGTCGGACAGGTGCTCGGTCCGCTCGCGGGCGCGATCGCCGCGGCGCGCCTCGGTTTCACGGCCTCGTTCCTTCTTGGCGGTGCCATCCTGTGGGGGTGCTCGGGATTAGTCCGCTGGGGTGTCCCGCTGCCCGACGCCCCGCCGCCCGTCGAGCCCGTGCCGGGACGCGCGGCGTGGCGCGAGGTCGGGGTGGTGTGCCTGCTGGTGCTGGCCGGCTCCACCCAGATCTTTTTCCTCACGGCCGTGCTTCCCCAGATCCTCCCGCCCCTCGGGGTGGCGCCGGCCGCCACGCTCGAGGTCGGCGGCCTCCTCATCTTCGCCTCCGGCGCCGCCGCGGCACTCGGGTCGGTCGCGGCGCCCCGGCTGGCGGATCTCCTGGGAGAGCGTACGGTGATCATGTCCTCGCTGACGGCATCCTCGGTTCTCCTGGGTCTGCTGGCCACCGCCCCGAACGCGTGGCTCTTCGGCGGCCTCCGGTTCCTCCAGGTGCTTTCCGTCGCCTTGATCTTCCCGCTTGCGGTGGCGCGCATCGCCCAGCGCGCGGACGGCCAAGCAATCGGGTTCGTCAACTCCTCGCGCATCGGGGCGGCGTTCCTGGGCCCGGTGGTCACGACGACGCTCCTGTCGTGGTTCGCGCCCGGGATCGTGTACGTGGCCCTCGCGTGCCTGGGGCTCGCGTGCCTGCCCCTGGTCAGGCGCCTTCGCGCTGAGAGCGACCAGCGTTCGTGATGAGGCCGCGCGGCCGCCAGGCGCCGCGTGCCTAAAGGGTGTCGGAGTAATACCCTTGGAGCGCGGGCTGCGCCCGCGCAATCAACTCGGGACTCGCGCGGCGGGTGGCCTGCCTCACGGCATGGCCGAACCCGCCACGCTCGAACTACAGTGTTCCTGGGGGAGGCCTCGGAGGAGGCCGTCGAGGCCCCCCTCCGATTGTCCTAAAGGGTGTAGGTCTTTCCCTGCTCGAGGATGTGGATCCTCGAGGAGCCGACTTTCATCAGCTCCTCGACGGTTTCCTCCAGGAACTGGGGTTTGATGTGGTAGATCCAGAGGGGCAGGTCCGGCGGTATCTTGTCCATCTCGCGGAGGAGCTTGGCGGGCGTGAGGTGCTTGGACGCGGTGGCCATCGCGTCGAGGCGGTTGGGGAAGGCGGTCTCGACGACCACGGCCCGGAGCCCGCGGAGCCCCCGGGCGGCGGCCCAAATCCTCTCGGTGGGCCCGGTGTCCCCCGAGTACACGAAACCGGTGTCTCCGTCGTGGATGATGAAGCCGGTCGTCGGAACCGTGTGGTCCACGGGCACGGGCCTGACCCAGAGCTCGCCCACCCGCGACTCGGTGTCCTCGGGAAGCGTCCTGAACCGGAGGACCGGGGCCTCGGCCGAGGGGATCGCGGAGAAGTCGGGCCAGAGGGAGTTGTTGAAGCCGTGAGTCCGGAGCGCGTCGATCACCGGCGCAATCCCGGTGGCGATCACCGGCGTCTTGGCTTCGGTGATGGCCAGGGTGTCGGTCAGGAAGGCCAGCCCCACGATGTGATCCAGGTGGGCGTGGGAGAGCAGCGCGTAGTCGATCTTCCCCTGCTCCGGGGCCGAGAGCGCGCCGGCGACGGCCCCGGCGTCGACCAGGACGTGGTCGTTGACCAGGAACGACGAGGGGCGCTGTCCCTGCCCCTCGCCGCCGAATGACCCGAGGACGCGGATTTTCATCGTGTCTGGCGCCGACTGCCGCGGCGGAGCGTCTCCTCGCGGTGAGTCGCCCCGGCCAGCTCGCCGACCAGATGGTCCGTCTCCCGGAGGCGCCCGGCCATGAGGCGGAGGAGGCGCATTCCCGCTCCGGGCGCGCCGGAAAGCCCGGACTGAAACATCTCCGGCGGGACGTAGTCGGCGACGGTCGCCTCCAGAGCCCTCGCCGTCGCCGTCCGCGGTCCGCCGTCCAGCGCCGCCAGCTCGCCGACCGTGTCACCGGCCTTGGCCACCGCCACCTCCAGGGTCCCGCCGTCCGGGAGCTGGATGCTGACCTGCACCCGGCCGCTCCGGAGTAAGTAGACGCCCCCCGCGCGATCCCCCTGCCGGAACAGGACCTCGCCCTTGCGGAAGCGACACGTCAGCGCGCCGGAGAGGAGTGCAGCTCGCTCGTTGAAGGGCAGCCCCTTCAGCAGGCTGGTTCCGGAGAGGATGGCCCCGCGCGACGGTCGCGGCGGGCTCGGGGCAGGCTTGCTTTGGACGAGCCTTCCTGCATGGCTCAGCCAGGCGCGCACGCGCGCCCGGAGCATGGCCGGGTTGAAGGGGCGCGAGAGGACATCGGTGGTGCCGTCGACCAGGCGCCCGGCGGCCCCGGGGCCCTCGGCGGCTGTCAGGAGGAGGATAGGCAGCTGCGCGCCCCACTTCTGCGCGCGGATCCGCTCGGCCAGGTCGAGCAGCATGGCTTCGCTGCCCGGGCCGACGAGCGCGATCAGGTCGGGCCGGAGCTTCGCCGCGGGCGTCGTCGGGTCCGCAGTGTGAGTGGCGGTCAGCCGGTAGCCATCCGGCTCGAGCGCTGCTCGGACTTCCTTGACCGCGGTCGGGTCGGAGCCAGCCACGAGGATATGACCGGTCGGAGTTAGCCGGGTGGCCTGCCGGCTTCGATCCCGGCCGTCCCGGGAGATTGGCTCGGGGAGGGCGATTTCCAACCCCTCCGCCGCAGCGAAGACTTCCACGTTGGACCCCTGGATCCGGGCACGCCGCCGCGCGCGCTCCGTCTGCTGCCGCACCCACGCGTCGGTGTGCAGCGGGTCGTGGTGGAAGAGCGCGAGCCGTTTCACACCGGCGCGAATGGCCAGGTCGGTCACGTACTCGATCGTGCTGTGACCCCAGCCGCGTTTGGCCGGATACTCCTCGTCGCTGTACTGAGCGTCGTGAATCAGGAGCTCCGCGCCGGCGACAAACTCGAGATGGCGCCGCTCACCCGGATGCTCGAAGCGGTTGGGCGAGCCAGGACGCGAGGGCGTCCACCAGAACGGTTCGTGATCGGTGCAGTAGACTACTTTCATGTCACCGGCCTCAACGCGGTAGCCCATCGTCGGGGCGGTGTGGTTCAGGAATTGCGTGATGACCCGGTAGGGTCCCACGTTGAACCGCTCTTCGCTCAGCTCGACGAAGTCGATGTCCGCGCGGAGATTCTCGAGCTGGACGGGAAAGTACGTGTGCTGCATCTGGCCGGAGAGGGAACCTTCCAGGGTTCGGTCCAGACCCCGTGCGCCGTAGACCCTGAGGCGGCCGCCCGGGACGTAGGCGGGCACGAAGAAGGGGAAGCCCTGAATATGGTCCCAGTGGGTGTGCGTCACCAAGATGTGAATCGGCGGGAGCGTGCTCCCGCGGCTGAGAATGTCGAGGCCCAGCGGTCGGGCCCCGGTGCCGCAGTCGAAGATAAAGACCTGGCCGTCTTCGGCGCGCAGCTCAACACAGTTCGTGTTGCCCCCGAAGAACGCCGTCCGGCGGCCCGGCGCGGGAACAGATCCCCGCGTGCCCCAAAACCGTATCACCATCGGGATTAGACCCTATTCCGCCTTGGGGGTTACACCCTATTCCACGCGTTCCCGCCCGCAGACAGTTCCCTTCACTCGGCTGTCCTCAATCGGGAAACCCTGACTTCGGCGAATCGCCCCGAGATATTAGTCTATCAGGCGGGGCCGGTCAATCCCAGGTTTGTGGGAATCGATGAGAAGTGCGTGCCGCTGCAGCCAGGTCCCGCGCTTGCTAACCCTAGGTGAGTGTGATAGTCGTGTGGTAAAAGAGTGGTAAAAGAATGGACAGGCGGTCTGGACCCGGTGTGACCGGGCGCGTGGGAGCGGAGGGTGCTCGATGATCTTCCAGCAGTTCCTCAATGAGGAAGCCGGGTGTCTCTCCTACTTGGTCGCCTGTGGTGAGGCCGGCGAGGCGGTTGTCGTGGACCCCGGACGGGACCGGGCCGACGACTACCTCCGGCTGGCTCGAAAGAGGGGACTCCGGATCACGCACATCGTCGAGACCCATACCCACGCCGATCACATCTCGGGGAACCGTGACCTGGCCGCCGTGACCGAAGCCCCGATCGTCCTCCATCAGGCCGCCAAGGCCGTCTTCGACCACCTCGCCGTGCGCGATGGCGACGAGATCCGCATCGGGAACGTGCTCCTCAAGGTGCTGCACTCGCCGGGCCACACGCCCGACAGCATCTGCATCCTCGTGACCGACCGCTCGCGCGGGAACGATCCCTGGTTCGTGCTCACCGGTGACACGCTCTTCGTCGGTGACGTGGGCCGCCCCGATCTCGGCGGCGCGCGGGCCGCTGAGGAGATCTACGAGAGCCTCTGCCGGGTCCTGCTCCCCCTCAGCGACAGCGTGGAGGTCTACCCGGCGCACGGCTCCGGCTCGCTGTGCGGACGCGTCATGTCGGCCAAGTCGGGGTCCACCATCGGGTTCGAGCGGCGCTTCAACCCCGCGCTCCAGGTCAAGAGCAAGGCCGAGTTCGTCGAGCGGCTCATGGCCGGCCTCCCGCCGAAACCGCCCTCCTTCGA
This sequence comes from Candidatus Rokuibacteriota bacterium, assembly GCA_016209385.1. NCBI lineage: Bacteria > Candidatus Rokuibacteriota > Candidatus Rokuibacteriota bacterium. Next base: position 20,140 of record JACQWB010000185.1, on the reverse strand, counting down.
GAAGATCGTGGGGAAGAATCGAGGACTGATCCCGTTGGAGGCCGCCAAGCCGCGGCCCTACACCGCCCGGGAAGCGTGGGAGGCGATCGCCCGGGGCGCCTGTGTCGTGGACGTGCGCGACCCGGCCACCTACGGCGAAGGGCACGTGCTCGGCGCCCTCAACGTGAGGATCGAAAGCCCGCAGTTCGGCGACCGCGTGGGCTGGTTCGTCCCGAGCGGCGTACCGGTCCTCCTCATGGCCCAGGGGCCGTCCGATCTCGAGCGGGCCGTCCAAGGGCTCGCGCGCGTCGGAATCGACGAGGTGATCGGCTTCCTCCAGTGGGGAATGATCGAGTGGCGGAGCGAGGGACTACCGACGGAGACGGTGCCCCAGATCACGGTGTACGACCTCGCGAGCTGGCTCGAGGAGCGCCCCGACGTCGTGGTGATCGACGTCCGCGAGCCCTTCGAGTGGCTGGACGGGCACATCCAGGGGGCGCTCCACCTGCCCATGCGGGAGGCGGTGGAGCGGCGGGGCGAGCTTCCGCCGGAACGCCCGAAGGCGGTCCTCTGCGCCGGCGGGCTCCGGTCGAGTACGGTCATCAGCACGCTCAAGCGGCACGGGCTCCAGGGCTGGTACAACGTGAGCGGCGGGATGACGGCCTGGCTCAAGGCCGGCTACCCTGTGGCGAGGCCCTGACGCACGCGAATCGATGGCGACGCAGTCGGGCGACGACAACTTCGACTACCCGACGATGGCGCGGGCCCTGATCCTGGGCGAAAGGGAGACCGTCGCCCGGAAGACGCAGGAGGGCCTCGACCTCCGGATGGAGCCGAAGGACCTCATCTTCAAGGGTCTCATCCCCGGTATGGACGTGGTGGGGGAGAAGTTCAGGCGTAACGAGTACTACGTGCCCCAGGTCCTCCTCTCCGCCCGTGCGATGTACGCGGGCCTCGACCTCCTGAAGCCGCTGATCACGGCGTCGGCGACGAGCGAATACGTCGGCACCGTGGTCATCGGGACGGCCCAAGGAGACCTCCACGACATCGGCAAGAACCTCGTCGCGATGATGCTCGAGGGCGCGGGCTTCAAGGTTCACAACCTGGGGCGTGACGTTGCTCCCGAGGCATTCGTGGCGGCGGTTCAGGAGCACAACGCCGACATCGTCGGGGTCTCGGCCCTGATGACGACCACCATGCCCGCCATGAAGCGGACGATCGACGCCCTGGTCAAGGCCGGCCTGCGCGAGCGGGTCAAAGTCATGGTCGGCGGCGCGCCGGTCTCCCAGGCCTACGCCGACGAGATCGGGGCGGACGGCTACGCGAAGGACTCGACCCTCGCGGTGCTGAAGGCCAAAGCCCTCCGCGGCGTCCCCGCGGAAGCGGCGCAGGCCGCGAAGAGGTAAGGGGGGCGGGATGGCGCGGGGGGGCTGGGAGCTGATCGAGCACGTCCGGGCCGGAGAGATCCTGCTCTTCGACGGTGGCTACGGGACGATGCTCTTCGCCGCCGGGCTGAAGGACGGGGCCTGCCCGGAGCTCTGGAACGACACCCACCCCGAGGTCGTCCGCGGGATCCACAAGGGCTACTTCGACGCTGGCTCCGACTTCGTGGAGACCAACACCTTCGGCGGCAGCCGGCTCAAGCTGAACGAGTACAAGCTCGGCGATCGCACGCGCGAGCTGAACGTGAAGGGTGCTCAGCTCGCCAGGTCGGTCTGTTCTCCGGGCAAATGGGTGGCGGGCTCGATCGGTCCCACGAGCCGGCTTCCCGCCGAGTACGAGCCGCTGGGTGACACCACGGACGCGGAGTACCTCGAGACGTTCAAGGAGCAGGCGGAAGCGCTCGCCGAGGGCGGCGTGGACCTGTTCGCCGTGGAGACCATGATGTTCCCCCAGGAGGCCGTGGCCGCCATCCGGGCGTGCAAGGCCGTGACGGATCTGCCGGTCATGGCCACCATGTTCTTCCAATACGAGGAGCTGCACGACCGCGACCGCACCATGTGGGGGGAGAGCCCCGCGGACGTCGCCAGGAATCTGCTTCAGGCCGGGGCCGACGTGGTGGGGATGAACTGCGGCCGCGGCCCCGACCGCGCCATCGTGATCATTCGCGAGATGCGGCGTGTCACCGAGGCGCCGCTGATCGCGTACCCCAACGCCGGGCTCCCCATCACAAAGGGGGACAGGGTCACCTACGAGCTGGAGCCGGACGCCATGGCCAAGCACTATCCCGCGCTCCTCGACTCGGGCTGCAACATCGTCGGTGCCTGCTGCGGCTCCACTCCCGAGCACATCCGCCGGATCGCCGAGGTCGTCCGCTCGCGCACGCAGAGATAGCCACATCTCCACCGTTGTTCTACGAAGAAGTCCTGGCGAAACTTCAGGAGTCCCGAGTCCGATTCCTCGTCGTCGGTGCCGTCGCAATGAACCTGTATGGCGTTCCGCGCATGACGGCCGATCTCGACCTGCTGGTCGACCTGTCCCCCGAGAATCTGGCCGCGCTTCTCTCGACGCTCGAGGAGCTCGGCTATGCGCCGCGGCTCCCGGTGGCGGCCATCGCGCTCCTCGATCCAGACCGCCGCCGCGAGTGGGTGGAGCAGCGGGGGCTCCCGGCGTTTACGTTCTTTCACCCACTGCGCCCCCTCCAGGAGGTCGACCTTGTCCTCCAGAGTCCGATCTCGTTCGAAGAGGCGGATCGGGCGAAGACGGTCTTCACCGCCGGCCGCCTCCGCATCCCGGTGATATCCCTGAACCATCTCATCACGATGAAGCGTGCCGCCCCTCGCGCGCAGGATGCGGCGGATGTCGACGCGCTGGAGCGGGTAAAACGGGTGTTCGGGGGCTCGGCCTCGGCGATGGCGGGGCACCGCGGGTTCGGCTACGTCGTTGGCGAGGAGCAGATCCTGAAGTATCTGCAGGTGCCCATTGAGCAACGGCTCGAGTGGCTGGACGAAGCGATCCGGTTTTTGGCGGCCGCGACCCCACCTGAGGCCCGAGAGATCTGGCAGAAGTTCCGCAAAGGCGAAATCTGATCGGGCCGTTCGTGACCACGGAGGGTGTGCTGCGGGTTATGACGCTCGAGTCCGTGCTGACCTCCCGCGCGGTCGTGCTCGCCGAGGTGCCCCTCCGGATCGACCCGGACGAGGTGCTCCGGTTCCAGGGCTACAAGAAAGGGGTCGATCAGCCGACGAGAGAGGTGCGCGAGATCCTGGAGTCGGCGATGGGGCTCGGAGGAGAGCTGATCGAGCCCCGAGCGGTGTATCGAGCAGGGCCCGTGGCGGGGCAGGGGCCGAGTGAGATCCGCCTGGCCGGCGGCACCAGGCTTCACATCCCCGAGATCCAGCGCCTCTGGGGCCCGCTCGTCGCCGTGGGAGCGGCGATCTGCACGGCCGGAGACGCCATCGAGTCGCGCGTGCGGGAGCTGTTCGATGCCCGCGAATTTCCTCTGGCGGTGATGCTGGACAGCGTGGGCTCCGCCGCTGCCGAGAGCTTGGCGGAGTACGTCAACGACCTGCTCTGCCAGGTGGCGATCCCCGAGGCGCTCAAGGTCACTAACCGGGTGAGCCCCGGATACGCGGGATGGGACGTCGCCGAGCAAGGCCGGCTCTTCGCCTTCTGCCCCGGCGATCCGATCGGGGTGACGCTCAACGCCTCCTGTGTCATGACCCCGGCCAAGAGCATCTCCTTCCTGGTGGGGATCGGTCCCGAGGCCCGGGTCGATCACTATTTCACCCAGTGCCGTCGCTGCTGGATGCAGGACTGCGCCTACCGTCGGGCCCCGGCGGAGCGGACGGTTCACCGCGCCCGTGGCTGAGCCTCCCCCGTGCGTCGCGTAAGCGCGCGCGCTGCTTTACTTTTCTGAATCCCCGCGCTAGGATGGCCGCTGATGGCGGGAGACAACATCATCCTCGTCGGGTTCATGGGATCGGGGAAGTCGGTCGTCGGTCGGCTCCTCGCGAGGCGCCTGGGACGCTGCTTCGTGGAGACCGACGACATGATCACTGCGGAGGAGGGCCGCCCGATTGCCGAGATCTTCGCCGCGCGGGGTGAGGCGTACTTCCGGGGGCGGGAGGCCGAGGCCCTGGACCTCATCAAGCTCAAGCGCGGGGACGTGATCGCCACCGGCGGCGGCCTCCCGTGCCGCGAGGGAGGGATGGAGGCGCTCAAGGCGCTCGGGACGGTGATCTGGCTGGACGGCGGCTTCGACACGCTCTACGCGCGGGCTACCCTGCCGGGCGGGGCGCGTCCCATGCTGGACGACCGCCCGAAAACCGAGGTGAGAGCACTCCACGAGAGCCGGATCCCCTATTACCGGCAGGCGCACCTCACCGTGTCCACCGAGGGGCTTGGCCCGGATCAGGTCGTGACCCGGATCGTCGCGCTCCTGGCGAGACGGGAGCCTGCGTCACGATGAATCCGCTGCTCGAGAGGCTTGCCGAAGGGCCGCTCCTCTGCGACGGCGCGATGGGCACCATGCTGTACGCCCGGGGGGTCTCCCTGGACGCCTGCTTCGACGTGCTCAACGAGAACAACCCGAAGCTGGTGCGGGGGATCCACGCCGAGTACGTGGCCGCCGGCGCGGACCTGATCGAGACCAACACGTTCGGCGCCAACCGCTTCAAGCTCGCCGTGCACGGCCTGGCGGAGCGCGTGCGGGAGATCAACCGGCGCGGCGCCCAGCTCGCCCGGGAGGTCGCTGAGAGCATGGAGCGCGACGTCCTCGTCCTGGGCTCGTTGGGGCCGCTGGGCAAGTACCTGACCCCGCTGGGCGGCGTGACCGAAGCGGAGGCGCGCGCCGCGTTCCGGGAGCAGGCGGAAGGCCTCAGGGCCGGCGGCGTCGATGCCTTCATCGTGGAGACCTTCTCGGACCTCCAGGAGATTCGGCTCGCCGTCGAGGCGGTCCGTGCGGTGTGCGACCTGCCGATCATCGCGCAGACGGCCTTCACCGAGGAAGGCGTCACGTTCACGGGGCGCAGCCCGGTCGAGGTGGTGCGCGCGCTCCGCCAGCTCCCCGTCGAGGTGATCGGGGCCAACTGCTCGGTGGGCTCGAGCGTGCTCTTCGACATCCTGGAGCAGATGCTTCCGGAGGCCGATGGCCATCCCCTCTCGATCCAGCCCAACGCGGGGCTCCCGAGCCGCGTTGGGGAGCGGCTCATGTACCTGTCCTCGCCGGCGTACATGGCGGAGTACGCCGGCCGCATGCTCGAGGCCGGGGCGCGGATCGTCGGCGGCTGCTGCGGCACGACCCCGGAGCACATTAGGGCCATGCGAAAGGTGGTGGACCGCCGCAGGTCGGTAAGCATCACGGCCCGGCGACCGTCCGTGGTCCCGGTCCGGCGCGAGGAGGCGCCGCTCGTCAGTCCTCAAGGCGTCACGACGCTCCTCGCCCGCAAGCTCCAGGCCGACGAGTTCTTCGTCACGGTGGAACTGGACCCCCCGCGCGGCCACAACATCGAGAAGCTGGTCCAGGGCGCCAAGCTCCTGAAGGAGCGGGGCGTGGAGATCGTCGACATCAACGACGGCTCGCTGGGCCGCATTCGGATGTCGGTGCTGCCGACAGCGGTCCTGGTGCGCGAGGCGACGGGGCTGGACATCATCATGCACTTCACGTGCCGCGACCGGAACCTGATGGGGATCCAGGCCGATCTGCTTGGCGCTCACGCCCTGGGGATCCGGAATATCCTCGCCATCAAGGGGGATCCGCCCCGGGCCGGGGACTACGTGAACGCGACGGCGATCTTCGACGTCAACGCGGTGGGACTCATCCGGATCGTCGAGGGCATGAACCGTGGCCTCGACGCGACCGGCAACCCGATCGGCGAGGCGACGAGCTTTTCGGTCGGGGTGGGCCTGAACCCGTCGGCCGTGGATCCGGACCGGGAGCTGGCGCGTCTGCTCCAGAAGGTCGAGGCGGGGGCGCGTTGGGCCCAGACCCAGCCGGTCTATGATCTCGAGGCGCTGGAGCAGTTCCTGGCCCGGCTGGGGCGTCCGCCCATCCCGATCGTCGTCGGCATCCTCCCGCTCCACACCTACCGCCACGCCGAGTTTCTCCACAACGAGGTGCCGGGCGTGAGCATCCCCGAGGAGGTCCGCGCCCGGATGAAGGCGGCGGGCGATGGAGCCCTCAAGGTTGGGATCGCGATGGCGCAGGAGGTTCTGGCCGAGGCGCGGCGGCGCTACGCCGGCGCGTACCTCATTCCCTCCTTCGGTCGCTTCGAGGTGGCGGCCGAGGTCCTCGACGCCCTCCGCTGACGGGGCGCCGCGCGCAGGGCTTCGGGGCCAGCGCCGGTCGCCCAGGAGGTTCCCGATGACGCCGCTTCATGCTCTGACCGCCACGGAGGCCGTCGCCGCGATCCGGAACGGCCAGCTCTCCGCCGTGTCGCTGGTCGAGGCACTCCTGGCCAGGATCGACGCCCTCGATCCCGACGTGAAGGCCTGGGTCACGGTGGACCGGGGCGGGGCGCTGGAGACGGCGAGTCAGCGCGATCGGGAGGCTCAGGCGGGCCGCCTGCGAGGCCCGCTCCACGGCCTCCCCGTCGGGCTGAAGGACATCTACCACGTGGCCGGGATGGTCACGACGTGCGGGGCGGGTCCCTTCGCCCACGAGCACCCGGCTGACGACGCCGAGACCGTCGGCCGCCTCCGCCAGGCCGGGGCCGTCGTCCTGGGGAAGACAGCGACCACCGAGTTCGCGTACCTGGACCCTGCGGAGACGCGGAACCCGTGGAACCCCGAGCACACGCCCGGCGGCTCGTCGAGCGGGTCGGCGGCGGCCGTCGCGGCGCGTATGGTCCCGCTCGCGCTCGGCTCGCAGACGGTCGGCTCCACCCTTCGCCCGGCGGCGTACTGCGGAGTGGTCGGCCTCAAACCGACTCACGGCAGGGTCAGCTGCCGGGGCGTGGTCCCGCTCGCGTGGAGCCTGGACCACGTCGGGATCTTCTCCCGGAGCGTGACCGACGCGGCGCTGGGCCTCCAGGTCCTCGCCGGCCACGACCCGCGTGACCCGTTCTCTTCGCGCGAGTCCCTCGCGGACTACGTCGGAGCGCTTTCGCGGGCCGAGCGGCCGCCTCGCCTCGCGCTTCCCCGCCAGTTCTTCCTCGAGCGGGCCAGCCCGGAGGTCGCCGCCCACCTCGAAGGCGTCGCCCAGAGCCTGGGCCGGGGCGGCGCCACGGTTGAGGAGATCAAGCTCCCGCCGAGCTTCGAGGGGATCCACGACGCCGGCGCGCGCGTGGTGCGGGTGGAGGCGGCAGCGTTCCACGCGGCGCGGTTCGCTACCCACGCCGCGCAGTACCGGCCGAAGCTCCGCGCGCTGATCGAGGCGGGGCCGACGATCTCGGCCGTGGAGTACGTCGCCGCCCAGCAGCACCGGCGGCGCTTCCGCGACGAGATGGCCGCGAGCTTCGAGCGCGCTGACGCGCTGCTGATGCCTGTGGCGGGGGCGCCGGCGCCGAAGGGGCTCGACTCCACGGGTGACCCGGCGTTCTGCGCGCCGTGGAGCTTTGCGGGGCTCCCGGCGATCTCGCTTCCCTCCGGGCTCACGATGGACGGGCTTCCGCTGGCGGTTCAGCTCGTGTCCGCGGCGTTCGACGAGCCGCGGCTCCTTGCCGTCGCGCGCTGGTGCGAGGCCCAGCTCGGCTTCACCGCGGCGCCTCCGGAGACGGTGCGCAGGAGTGTTTGACCTCAAGCTCGAAGGGGCGTTCGTCGTCGACGGAACCGGGACGCCCGGGTTCAGGGCTGACGTCGGGGTCCGGGACGAGACGATCGCCGCGGTTGGTGACCTCTCGCGTGAGCCCGCGGGCCTCACGCTCCGTGCCCACGGTCTCACGCTGGCCCCGGGCTTCATCGACATGCATTCCCACTCCGACTGGAGGCTCTGGGCGAACCGGCGCGCCGAGTCGAAGATCCGCCAGGGCGTGACCACGGAGGTGGTCGGGAACTGCGGGTTTTCTCCGGCGCCGGTGAATCCGGCGTTCGCGGAGGACCTGAAGGGGTTCGCCCTCTATCTTCCCGCGGGGATGGACTTCGCCTGGAGCTCGGTCGGCGAGTACCTGGACCGCTTCGGACGAGACGGGTGCGCCGTCAACGTCATCCAGCTCGTCGGCCACGGCACGCTCCGGATCGCGGCGATGGGGTTCGCCAGGCGGCCGCCCACGGACGGTGAGCTTACGGCGATGAAGCGCCTCGTCGGGGAAAGCATGGAGGGTGGGGCGTGGGGCCTCTCGACCGGGCTGATCTACGCACCGGGCTGCTTCGCCGAGACCGGCGAGATCGTCGAGCTGGCGCGCGTGGCCGGCCAGCATCGGGGTGTCTACGCGAGCCACATCCGCGGTGAGGGGAGCAGTTTGCTCAACGCAATCGCCGAGGCGATCCGGATCGGTCGTGAGGGCGAGCTGCCGGTGGAGGTGAGCCACCTGAAGGCGGCGGGGCGCCTCCACTGGGGGAAGGTGGCGCAAGCCATCGCGTTGATCGACGCTGCGAGGGCTGAAGGGCTCGACGTCACGGCGGACGTCTATCCCTACACCGCCTCGAGCACGACGCTCCGGACCCTCCTCCCGGACTGGGCGCTCGAGGGCGGCGTCGACGCGATGCTGAAGCGGCTCGCCGACCCCACGACCCGCGCCCGCATCGCTGCCGAGATCGAGCGGGGGGGCGGCGGCCGCGAGGACTTTGCCGTCAACGTGGGCTGGGACGGCATCATGATCGCTTACGCGCCGAGCCGGCGTGACGCGGAGGGAAAGCGCCTCTCCGAGATCGCCGAAGCCCGAAAGGTCCCCCCGCCGGAGGTAGCGCTCGAGCTGATCGAGGCCGAGCGTGGAAAAGCGTCCATGATCCTCTTCCAGCTCGACGAGGCCGACGTGCGAAGGGTACTCGCCCACCCGCACGTGATGATCGGCTCCGACGGCTCGGCGCTGGCGCCCTCCGGCGACCTTGCTCAGGGGAAACCGCATCCCCGGAGCTACGGCACGTTCCCCCGGGTCCTCGGGCGCTACGCCCGGGAGGAGCGCCTGCTCACGCTCGAGCAGGCGGTCTACAAGATGACCGGGCTCCCCGCAAAAAAACTCGGGCTCGCGGATCGAGGCCTGATTAGGGTCGGAGCCAAGGCGGACCTCGTGGCTTTCGACCACCGCAGCGTGAGCGATCGGGCCTCGTACGAGGCCCCCCACCAGTATCCCGCGGGGATCGAGCACGTCGTGGTCAACGGCCGGATCGTCGTCAAAGGCGGCGAACACACCGGGAGCCTCCCGGGCAGAGTGCTGCCGCCCCCGTGAGCGGCTCGGAAAGGAGCGACGCGATGAAGACGAAGGCGCTCGTCCTACTCGCCCTCAGCGTTCTTCTCGCTGTACCAGGCCAGGCCCAGGAGACACCCCGGGTCGGCGGCGTGCTGAAGGCCGCCATGATCGGCGAGCCGCCGTCGCTCGACCTCCACTGGACCACCGCGGTCATCACGCAGCAGATCACCTGGCACGTCTACGAGGGGCTCTACACCTACGATCGGAACTTCAACCCGATCCCGATGCTCGCCGAGGGGCACACCATTGCCGACGGCGGCCGACGCTACACCATCACCCTTCGCAAAGGGGTGAAGTTCCACAACGGCAAGGAGATGACCGCCGCCGATGTCGTCGCGTCGCTCCAGCGCTGGGGCAAGATGGCCACCCCAGGCAAGTTGCTCTGGAAGGATGTCGAGGCGTTGGAGGCCAAGGACCCGTCCACGGTCGTCATCCACTTGAAGGCGCCCTCCGGCTCGCTCCTGTACGGCTTGGGACGCCCGAACAACGGCGCCGCTATCTATCCCAAAGGGGTCATCGACGCCGCCGGAGACGGCCAGCTCAAAGAGTTCGTCGGAACAGGTCCCTTCCGCTTCGTCGAACACAAGCCCGATCGTCACATCCGCCTGGCCCGCTTCAAGGACTACGTGGCCCGTGCCGAGCCGCCGGAGGGGTACGGGGGCAAGCGAACGGCCTACGTTGACGAGATCTTGTTCATCCCGGTTCCGGATGTCGCGGTACGCCTGGCCGGGGTGGAGACCGGAGAGTACCACTACGGCCAGCAGATCAAGCAGGACCAGTACGAACGCATCAAGAACCTCGCCGCCCTCGAGCCCCGGATCGTGAAGCCCTCCTTCTGGGCCACGGCGGTGCTCAACCACAAGCAGGGCTTGATGACCTCGAAGAAGCTCCGGCAGGCCTTCCAGGCCGCCCTGGACATGGAGCCCATCATGGTCGCCGGGGTCGGCAATAAGGACTTCTATCGGCTGGACGGCGCCCTCTTCTACCCCGAGCAGGCGGTCTGGCATTCGCAGGTGGCCGTCAGTGCCTACAACCAGAAGGACAAGCAGAAGGCTCGGAAGCTCCTGAAGGAGGCCGCCTACACGGGCCAGCCCGTTCGCTGGATCACCACCAAAGAGTACGAGTGGATGTACAAGAACGCCCTGGTGGCGAAGCAACAACTGGAGGAGGCCGGCTTCAAGATCGACCTCCAGGTAGTGGACTGGGCGACGCTGGTCCAGCGCCGGAACAAGCCGGAGCTGTACGAGGTCTTTTCTACCGGGTTCAGCTTCCAGGCGGACCCGGCGCTGGCCACGAGTATCCAGTGCAACTGGCCGGGATGGTGGTGCCACGAAGAGAAGGAGCGGCTTCTCGCGGAAACGGTCAGGGAAAGTGATCCGAAGAAGAAGAAAGCGCTGATCGAGCGGATCCAGATGCTCTTCTACGAGGACGTGGGGCGGATCAAGTTCGGCGATTCCTTCTCGCTGGACGTGGCGCGGAAGGAGCTGAGGGGCTTCCTCTCGACGCCCGAGCTGTTCTTCTGGAACGCGTGGCTCGCCAGGTAGTCCCCTCGGAGGGGGGCCGGGTACCCACGCGAACGCGTGGGTCTCCCGGGTGCGCCTGCGACAAGACGATACCTGAGCCGTGAAAGTCTACCTGGTCCGACGGGTCCTCGCGGTCATCCCGGTCATGCTGGTGGTAGCTACGGTGGCTTTCGTCCTCGTCCACCTGGCCCCGGGCGACCCCGCCAGCGTCATCGCCGGCCCCTACGCCACCGCGGACGACATCGCCAAGCTTCACCACCAGCTCGGCCTGGACGAGCCGCTCCCCGTCCAGCTCCTCCGCTGGTACGGCCGCCTCCTCCGGGGCGATCTCGGCGACTCCATCTTCCTCCGGCGCCCGGTTCTCGAAGCCATCGCCGACAGGCTCGAGCCGACGCTCCTGCTGACGACCTTCGCTACGCTCATCGCCATCCTGATCGGCGTTCCCACCGGGATCGTCTCGGCGCGGCGCCACAACTCGGTCGCGGACCAGTCGTTCATGCTGCTGGCCCTCCTCGGCATCTCAGTCCCGAACTTCCTCCTCGGGCTCTTGCTGATCCTGGTCTTCGGCGTCTGGCTCGGCTGGTTTCCGGTGGCCGGCTACGTGCCGCTCGCGTCTGGGCTCTGGGCCAACCTGCGCTCGCTGCTCCTCCCCTCGCTCTCGCTCGGCCTCGTCCAGTCAGCGCTCATCGCCCGCATCACCCGCTCCAGCATGCTCGACGTGCTCCGGGAGCACTACATCCTGGCCGGGCGCGCGAAGGGCCTGCCGGAGCGCGCGGTCGTCTACAAGCACGCGCTGAAGAACGCCATCATCCCCACCCTGACCGTGGTTGGGATCACGTTCGCGATCCTGATCGGGGGCGCGGTGGTCATCGAGACCGTCTTCAACATCCCGGGCCTCGGGCGGCTCATCATCTCCGCCGTCCTCCGCCGGGACTACCCGGTGATCCAGGGTGTGGTCCTCCTGATCGCGGTCGCCTACACGCTCATCAACCTCCTGGTGGACCTGGCCTACCTGGCCCTGGACCCCAGGATCCGCTATCAATGAGCCTTCGAGCGGCGGCTTTGCCGGCGCAATCCTGCGGGGGGAGGTTCGGAAGGGGGGCGGAGCCCCCCTCCGAGAGGTAATGAATTCCACGGTCGAGATTGTGCGCGAGCGCGTGTTGATCGCCGCGCCCGAGCGGTCTCCGCGCTGGCTCCGGCTGAGGCTTCTGGTCCGGCGGAAGATCGCCATGGTGGGCGCCCTCCTGGTGCTGATCGTCGGGTTCGCGGGCCTCTCGGCGCCGGCGCTGGCGCGCCGGGACCCCATGGCCCTGGACGTGAAGGCCCGCCACTCGGCGCCCACCACGGCCCACTGGTTCGGCACCGACGACGTCGGCCGGGACGTCTGGAGCCGGGTGGTGTACGGGGCGAGGCTCTCCATCCTCGTGGGAGGCTCGGTCGTCATCCTCTCCTTTGCCGCGGGGCTCGTGTTCGGGCTCCTGGGCGGCTACTACCGCGCCCTGGACGATGTCCTCATGCGGATCATGGACGGGCTGATGGCCTTCCCGGGCATCATCCTCGCGATCGCGCTGATGGCCTCGCTCGGGCCGAGCGTGCTGAACGTCATCGTGGCCCTGGGCGTCGTCTACACGCCGCGCGTGGCGCGGATCGTCCGTGGCTCGGTGCTCGTGATTCGCGAGACCCCCTACGTGGAGGCTGCCCGCGCCCTCGGCGTCCCTGACCTCACGATTCTCTGGCGCCATATCCTGCCCAACTGCCTCTCGCCCGTCATCGTCCAGGGGACCTTCATCTTCGCGGCGGCGGTCCTCGGCGAGGCGGCTCTCTCCTTCCTGGGCGTCGGCGCGCCGCCGTATATTCCCTCCTGGGGGAACATCCTGGCCGAGGGTCGGCTCTACCTCCAGCAGGCGCCGTGGCTGACCCTCTTTCCCGGCGCGGCGATCATGGGGACCATTCTGGGGCTGAACCTCTTCGGCGACGGCCTCCGCGATCTCCTCGACCCGAAGCTCAGGGGTATCCAGGGCGGGGTGCGCGAGACGTGATATAAGATTAGCGCCATGAAGGATGGCAGCCTCTTTCCCGAGCTCCTGGCCACCTTCATCGCCGCCCCCTCGCTGGAAGCCGGGATCACCAGGGTTCTCGGCCGCCTCGTGACCCTCAGCGGTGCCCTGGCAGGGGGGGTGGTGTTTTCCCCCGCGGACGGCCCGCGCTGCACGGTCACCGCAGGCCGCAGGGCCTCCCCGGCGCTCGACGCGTGGCTTCGGGACCGGCTGGCCCGGCGCGTCGGACGCCTCGCCATCGCTCGGGAGCTGCCGTCGGGCTGGCGGGGCCGCGAGCGACCGCTGCTCCTGGAGGCGCCGCTCGGAGGAAGGCGCCGGCGGGTCGGGCAGCTCGCTCTGATCGGCCGTGGCGGCGCGCGAGGACTTCGTCGCGACGGCCTTCCGCCGGGCTTCTTCGAGAAGCTGGGCTCAGCGCTGGAGCTGATCTGGCGTCATCAGCGCGAGGCGCTCAACACCGTCGCCAACCAGCAGCACGAGATGCTCAAGGTCCTGGGCGACAAGGCGGCCATCGCCGTACAGAACGAGCGGCTCCTCGAGCAGAGCATGCGGCGAGCGCGCGAGACCCAGGCCCTCCTCGAGGCTGGCCGGGCCGTGAGCCGGAGCCTGGAGGTGAAGGAGACCATCCGCGTGATCCTGGAGCAGGCCCGGGAGGTCCTCGGGGCGGCGTCCTGTAGCCTCATGACGCTGGATCCCGAAACGGAGGAGCTTCGCTCGGGCGCGAGCCTGGACCTGCCGGACGAGATCGTCCAGCGGATCCGTCTCAAGGTGGGCGAGGGGATCACCGGGCTGGCGGTGAAAGAACGGGGGCCAGTCCAGAGCGAGGACCTCTGGAACGATCCGCGCGTGCGCTACCCGGACCTGCCGCGGGCGCATGGGCTCCGCTCGATGCTGACGGTCCCGCTCCTCGTCGGGGGGCGGGCCACGGGAGCCCTCAGCGTGCTCCGGCGGGATGTCCACCGCTTCACCGGGGACGAGGAGCGCCTGCTCTCGGCCTTCGCGGACCAGGCCGCCATCGCCCTCGAGCACGCCCGTCTCTACAGCTCGATCAAGACTTACAGCGAGCAGCTTGAGTCGATGGTGGCCAAGCGGACCCGGGAGCTGAACGAGCAGAAGCGCTTCGTCGAGGTCGTGCTGGAAGCGCTTCCGCTGGGCCTGTACGTCCTTGACGATCGGCTCAGCGTGGTGACCGTCAACCCGGTGGGGACGGGCGTCCTCCCCTGCGAACCCACGCGCGGCCGCGCGTTCCTCTCCCTCATGCCCGAGGACCAGCGCCCGGAGTTCCAGGCGTTTCTGGAAGGGGTGCTCAAGTTCAAGAAGGTGAGCCAGGAGGAGGTGGAGCTGAGGGGAGACGGTCAGGACAAAACCCTCCGGCTCACCGCCGCGCCGCTCGGTGGCCGCGGCGCAACCGCGACCCACATCGTGCTCATCGTCGAGGACATCACGCTCCAGAAACGGCTGGCCCGGCAGATGCTCCTCAACGAGCGACTCACCACCGCCGGCCGCCTCGCCGCAGGGGTGGCCCACGAGCTCAACAACCCCCTGGCCACCATCGCCGGCTGCGCCGAAGCCCTGAAGGAGCGGGCCCGTGCTCCGGAGCTCGCCGGCCTGGCGGCGTTCCAGGATTTCCCGTCCTACCTGGCGCTCGTCGAAGAGGAGGCCTACCGCTGCAAGGAGATCACCGGGAGTTTGCTCCAGCTCGTGCGCGAGCCTGGGAGCGGGCGCGCGTCCACGAACCTGAACGCCGTCGCGAGCAAGGCGCTGGAGCTCCTCGGTCACCAGCCCCGCTTTTCCGGGGCGCGGTTCGTCACCGAGCTGGATCCGGACCTGCCCCCGGTACTCGCCAACGAGGGGCAGCTCCGCCAGGTGTTCCTGACACTGGGTGCCAATGGCCTGGAGGCGATGGAGGGAACGGGGGTCCTTACGCTCAGAACTCGGCGCCTCACCGGCGGCGAGGTCGAGGTGGAGTTCGAGGATCGCGGAGCCGGAATCGCCCCCCAGCTTCTGCCGCGCATCTTCGACCCGTTCTTCACCACGAAGCCCCCCGGTCAGGGGACCGGGCTCGGGCTCACCATCGCTCAGGGGCTCGTGGCCGATCACGGTGGCAGGATCGAGGTCACGTCGCAGCCAGGGCAGGGCGCCCGGTTCCGTGTGGTTCTTCCCCTTGCGCCCGAGGGCAGCCAGCCGTGAGCCGCAAGCTCAGGGTCCTGGTGGCCGACGACGAGAAGAACCTGCGCGAGCTGCTGTTGCGCGAGCTCACGCGCAAGGGGCATGAGGTCGAAGGGGCTGCCGATGGCATGGAGGCGCTGGAGCGGCTGAAGGAGTCGAGCCCGGACGTGGTCCTGCTCGACATCAAGATGCCGCGGATGGAGGGGATCGACCTGCTCCGGGAGCTGCAGCGTTTCCCCGAAGCGCCCCAGGCCATCGTGATGACCGGGTTTCAGGATGTTTCCACGGCCGTCGAGGCGATGAAGCTGGGTGCCTACGACTACCTGACGAAGCCCGCCAAGATCGAGGAGCTGGACGTCCTCATCCGAAAGGCTGCGGAGAAGGGCCGGCTGATCCGGGAGAACATTGCGCTCCGCGCCCGCGTGGCGGGGGGCGCGCGGTTCGGCGGGATCCTGACCCGGAGCCCGAAGATGCTGGATGTGCTCGCGCTCGTGGAGCGGGTGGCGCCCACGGACTCGACCGTGCTGATCCTCGGCGAGAGCGGGACGGGGAAGGAGCTCGTCGCGCGGGCGATCCACGAGCGGTCTCCGCGCGCCCGGGAAGCGTTTGCGCCGATCCACTGCGGGGCGCTCCCGCGCGAGGTGCTCGAGTCCGAGCTGTTCGGCCACGAGAAGGGAGCGTTCACCGGCGCGGTCGAGACCAAACCCGGACTGATCGAGCTGGCGGACGGCGGGACCCTGTTCCTGGACGAGATCGGCGAGCTCGAGCCGGACAGCCAGGTCAAGCTTCTCCGGGTCCTTGAGACGGGGAGCTTTTTCCGGGTCGGGGGGACGCGGACCCGAGCCGTGGACGCCCGGGTCGTCACGGCCACGAACCGGGATCTGAGCGAGGCCATGAGGGCCGGTCAGTTCAGGCAGGACCTCTACTACCGGATCAACACGATCACGCTCTGGCTGCCACCCCTCCGGGAGCGGAATGAGGACATCGCGCTCTTGGCCGAGCACTTCCTCCAGCAGAACGCGGGCTACGGGGTGAAACGACTCTCGGCAAAGGCCCTGGGGTGTCTGGAGGCCTACGACTGGCCCGGCAACGTGCGGGAGCTCCAGCACGCCATCGAGCGCGCGACCATCCTCTCCAGGAGCGCCGAGATCCAGCCCGACGACCTGCCGTCGGAGGTCCGGTGCGGGGAGCCGGGACGTGGGCCCTCGCCGGGGAGCCTGGAAGAAATCGAGCGCCAGCACATCATCGCCACGCTCCGGCAGGTCGGCGGCCATCGCGGGAAGGCTGCGGCCCTTCTGCGCATCGACCCCAAGACCCTCTACCGCAAGATCCTCTCCTACAAGATCACCCCAGACCTCTACAAGTAGGCCTGTCCGGCGGCTTCACTTCTGGCGTGTCGCTCACCTCACACGCCGGCGCCGGGAATAAATCGCCGGAGACCAGCGGTTGTTCTGTGTGGATGGAGTAGCGAAGTATGAAGGCGCTCGTGATCGGGGTGCTCGCGGTCGGGCTGCTGCTATCGCTCTTCGACCTCTGGCTCGACTCCCACAGGGGCTGGCAGCGAGCCACGCCCGTCGCCGAGCAGGTGATGGAGCCTGCGCTCCCTTCGGCGAGCGAGGCTCAGTCTCACCAGCTCCACCACGGCCCCGCGCTCACCTTCTGAGCCCGCGGCGCACGCGGCGCCAGGGCGGGCAACACCAGGCGGGCGAGCAACCCCGGAAGGGGAGCCGGACGCGGCTATCCCGGCAGGACTGCGATGGCCTCGATCTCGAGGAGCAGGTCGTCGCGGACCAGGCGCGAGATCTCCACCAGGGTACTGGCCGGGCGGCTCGGGCCGAAGTACTCCTTCCTCACCGTGTTCACCTTCTCCCGATCGGCCACGTTCTTCAGGAAGACGCTCACCTTGCAGACGTCGGCGAAGGTCGCGCCCGCCGCCGCCAGACACCGCTTCAGGTTCTCGTGGACCTGGCGCGCCTGGGCACCGACGTCGCTGCCGCCCACGGTCCGTCCCTGCTCGTCGGAGGCGACGCAGCCCGAGACGAAGACCAGCGGCCCGACCTTCACCACGTGCGTGTAGTGGCTGATCGGCTCCGGCATGCCAGGGACCCGAATCTCTTCCTTCCGGCCCGCGAGCGTCATGGATCTGCCTCCTCTCGACAATCCCGTCCCACGTCCCGGACACGGAACCGGCAGCGGAGCGGGGCGCAGCTGAGTTCCTGCGGCGGGTCCGCGCTTCGACTCTTCACCTCGAGGCACACGTGGATCGCGTGCGCCCAGTTCGCGTCCACGATCAGGCTCGTGACGGCCTGGTGGGCTCCCACAGCCTCCCGGGCGGGTTCGGTGAACCTCTGCGCTATCGCGTTTTGCCCTGCCGGGCGATCCGTGGACTATGCGCGGCGCCACAGGCCGCGGCCGGCCTCGCGCGCGTCCCGCTGCAGTTTCAGGAAAAGCGCCTGGTACCGCACGTTCGGAGGCACAGTCATAACCTGGGCGTATCCTCGCCGCACCAGCTCCGCGTTCGCCATGAGGTCGGCGACCCAGACGTAGGCCAGGAGCCTGCCGTAGCGGTCGCGCTCTTGAATGTCCAGCTCGAGGCGGACGCGCTTGCCCGCGACGAGCTGTCGGTTCAGCTCCAGAGCTTCCCGGCCTCCGGGTTCCTCGCCTCTAGTGGGGTGATGCAGTTCAGGGGTGTTGACGCCGATATAGCGGACCCTTTCAACGCGGTCGCCGACCCTCACGTGGATCGTGTCGCCGTCAACTACGCGGACGACCGTACCGTCCAGCACGCTGCGCTCCGCCGCCCAGGCCGAGGCCATCGCGCCGAGCAGAAGGAGCACGGCGACCACACGCGCGACCGACTGCATGCTCCCACGGTGTCATGCCGCCCCCTTGGTGTCAACATTTGGATACACCTGGGTCCAGGGCGCGAACGATGAGTTCGTCAACCGGTGATTCCCGGCGTTGCCGCGCCCGTTGGCGGGTCAGCAGCGCAGCGGAAGGCCATCCTGATCTACGGTAGCCTGCGGGGAGAGCGAATGTTCGCCGGCGTCTACGAAGCCAGCCGCTCCAGCGGGCCGGGTGCGCGGGCTGCTGAGCGGCAGCTTCATGTGGCATAGGAGGATACAGCGGATATGCCGGGCACCGCAGTCCTGGTCGTACTGACGCTCGGACTTGCGGTCCTTCTTCTCTTCGGCCTGCGGGTGGTCTACCTTCTTCCAGCGCTTGGCCCGAATTGAGAAGTCTACCGAGCGTGAAGGGGGCGGACGGGCGGAAGACGGCGGTGGCCGGCCCCGCGATTCAGACGCCGAGAGACTGGTTGACGCCGTGCTGGCCCAGGGCCTGACCCACGGGCGTGTCCGGTCCCGCGATTCGGGCGCCGAGAGAGACTGGACCTCGACGAAATGTTGGTGGACGACCTGTTGGGTGCCGCGCAACGCAGGGTGCGGCGCTGAGCCCGACGGGGTGTTGCTTGAGCGAGTTGGCAATGAACAGCAGGCGCTTCTTCAGGCGAATCGTCCCGGCGTTGGTGACGCGCTCGAGGGCGAGGGCCAGGCGTTCATCCGCAAGAATCCGGGCTCGTCCGCCTCCCGGCGGGCGATCGAGCGGATCATCGAGTTCGCCCACAAGCAGGCCGGGTAGGCAGGCTGTGACGCTCCGCGGGCGCGGAGAAGCTCGAAGGCCCGCCGCACGAGGTCTGCCCACGCCCCAAATAGCGAGGCTTGCGGGCGCTTCCTTACTGGGCACTCCTGATCGGATCTCCTCCGCCCCGGCGAGCTCCTCGCGCGCCGACGCCCCTCGAAGCGAGCGATCTCCCTGCAACGCATGGAATACCTCTTGCCGACGCTAACGATGTATACTATACATCGTAAACGTGAAACGAACGCAGTTGTACTTAGACGAGGAGATGGCTCGCACACTCGCGGCCCTGAGTCGTCAGCGCGGCAAGACGGTGTCAGAACTCGTGCGCGAGAGCGTTCGGGAGAAATACATGGCCAGAAAAGGGATCGACAAGATCGCGCTGGCCCGGCAACTGTCGGGGATCTGGGCGCACAGGAGAGACCTCAAAGAGGTCGGCGGAATCGTCCGGCGGTTACGCCGTGGCACGCGCTTAGCGAGACTCAGGCCTGGCTGAGATTCTTCTCGACTCGGACGTCATCATCGCCTGGCTCCGCGGCACCGTTCCCATTGCCCGGCTCATCCCTGGTCTCCTTGGAGACGGGCATATCCTGAGCTGGACGCCGGTTTCCGTCGCCGAGATCTTTGCCGGCGCGAGAAAGGGAGAGGAACGGCAGCTGGACAATCTGTTCCTGGTGCTCGAGACTCTTGTCGTCTCCGCGGACATCGGGAAGAAAGCCGGCTACTATCTGCATTTGTATTCCCGGTCTCATGGCGTCGAGCTGGGCGATGCACTGATTGCCGCGACGGCATCGGTTCAGGAAGTTCCCCTGTGGACTCTGAACCGACGGCACTACCCGATGAGAGACCTCCAGTTCTTCTCACCTTCTGCGTGAGCGAACACTATCGCGCAGTGCCGGGGAGCTACTGTTAGCAGAGCCCCGAGGCGATGCGGAGGGCGGCTAGCACCAGCGGCTTCGGGTAGACCCCCAGGGCCACGACGCCGAGGGCGCAGAGGAGGACTGAGAGGCCCAGAGCCGGGGCGACGGGAATCGGCCCGGGGCGCGCCGGCCCCTCGATGTACATCCGCCGGGCGATGATCAGGTAGTAGAAGAGCGCCGCCACGGTGAGCACCGCCCCCAGCGCCACGAGCCAGTAGAGCCCCACCTGAGCCGCCGCCCGGAAGACGTAGAGCTCGGCCCAGAAGTCCGCCACGAACGGGATCCCCCCCAGCGAAAGCAGGAACAGAAGCATGGCGAGCGCCGGCCATGGTCCTGGAGGTGCGCCTGACGCCGAGAGGGGGGGCTGGCCGGCAGCCGCGGGCGCGGAGTCGGGGCGGGACGGGCGGGAGAGAGGGCTTTTATCGTTCCTTCCCCCCCGGGGCGCCCAGTGTCGTCGCCCGGGTGGGCGGCCAGCGGCGCCGGGTGCTCCGGCTCCGCCGGCGCGCGGTCGAGGCCTCCTGGAAGAGGAGCTGCCGGCTCCGTCACCACCTGTCACCGGTGTCACCGGTTTT
>JACQWB010000184.1 GCA_016209385.1 Candidatus Rokuibacteriota bacterium | reverse complement strand
GCTCCCGTCGACCCGGTACCGGATCACCGTGTCCTTGTTGGGGCCGTAGGGCTCGATGTGGATGTCGGAGGCGCGCGCCTTGTAGGCGTCCGTGATGACCTGGTTGGCCAGGCGGACGATGGTGCTGTCGTTCTCGTCCATCGCGTCCGCCCCGGCGGGATCCTCGGTCGGCTCGGTGGACTCCTCGGCCTTCAAGTCGCCGAGGATGTCCGTGATGGAATCCTTGGGCCCCTCGCCGCTGGCGGCGCCGATGAACAAGAGGACGTCCTTCCGCAGGCCGACCGCGTAGCGGATCTTCTGGTTGGGCAGGAGCTGGTCGATGCTGTCGACTTTCTGGAGGTCCTGGGGGTTGTCCACCAGGACGACCACGGCGTTGTCCTCGCGTCGCAGCGGCACCCAGAAGTTCTTCTTCAGGTATTCGACCTTCAGATCCTTCATGAGATCGGGCGGCACGATGATCTTTTCGTCGAACTCCACAAAGGGGCACTTGTAGAACGCGCTCAGGGAAGCGCCGACGTCCGCCTTCGGCACCTTGTACTGCTGGATCAGGATCGATTCCACGTCGGTCGCTTTCTTGCGTGCCTCCGCGATCGCCACGTTGAGCTCGTCCTGGGTGATCCGGTTCTGCGCCAGCAGGTAGTCGAATTTCGTCGGCCGCTTCTGGGCGAGCTGATACTGGTTCTGAAAGGCGATGCCGACGGTCTTCGCGATTCTCTGGAGGCCGGCCTCGTCTTCCTTCGTGAACTGGGGCCCGTGCTTCTTGTTCAGGAGCTGGATGACGCCGAGGACGGTCTTCTGCTCGCTGAGGACCGGGACCGCGAGGACCTGGGTGGTCCGGAAGCCGGTCTTCTGGTCCCAGGAGCTGTCGAAGGCCAGCGTCTTCGAGATGCGGGCCAGCTCGGCCTTGTTGTAGGCGTCGACGATGTTGACTGTCTCGCGCGTCAGGGCGACGTACCCCGCGATGCTCTTCTCGGTGATCGGGACCCGGATCTCCTTCACGGTGTCGAGCGCCAGGAACCTGGAGTACAGCTCCTTCTTCTCGTAGTCGACCGCGTAGAGGGTCAGCCGGTCAGCGTCGGTGAGCTGGACGATCTCGTCCTTCAGCTCGATGAAGATGCTGTCGAGGTTCTTGGCGGCATGGATCCGGTTGATCAGCTGGACGAGTTTCTGCTCGTAGGCCAGCTGCTGCTGGAGCGCCTGGACGGTGTCCTGGGAGGCCACGGCGGGGGCCTGCTAGGGCAGGGACCGGTCCTTCCGGATCACTCCGGGGGGCCTGGGACTGACCTGAGCGTAGATATCGTCACTCCATGCCCGACGACGGCTCGCGACGGGCGAGCATCGAAAGTACACGCGAAGCCTCTGAAAATATTACCTTTCACCCTTACACCCTTCGTAGCCGCCTGTCAAGCATACTGGTAACGCTCGCGCCAGGTCCACTGCTACGAGCGTGTCGGCCCGGGGTAGTTGTCGGGGAGGCGATGTGCTATGGTGTCGGCCTGGGACCCGGGACCCGCGTGGATCCTCACCTCAGGGACGCTATGCCGACTCCTACCTGCAGGGCCCCGCGACTGGCCAGCGGCCTGGTGGCCCTTGCCGTCGGCGGGTGCGGGCTCGACTCCCCGATGACCACCGTCCTGCCGAAGTCCGACCTGGGGCAGCTCAGCCACGACCTCTTCATGAACATCTCCTGGTGGGCGCTCGTCATCTTCGTGGTCGTCGAGGCGCTCCTCCTGTTCGTGGTCTGGCGTTTTCGCGACCGCCCCGGGCGCGGCGAGCCCAGGCCGGTCCACGGCCACCTCGGCCTCGAGATGGGCTGGACCCTGATCCCGGTGCTGATCGTGATCGCGATCGCGACGCCGACCGTGGCCGTCGTGTTCAAGACGCAGGCGCCGCCCCCCGCGACGGCGCTCAAGGTCGAGGCGATCGGCCACCAGTGGTGGTGGGAGGTCCGCTACCCGGACCTCGGGGTCACCACCGCGAACGAGCTTCATCTCCCGATCGGCAGGCCGGTGAGCCTGCTGCTCAAGTCGGTGGACGTGATCCACAGCTTCTGGGTCCCCCAGCTCGGGGGCAAGCGCGACATGATCCCCGGCCGCGTCAACCACCTCGCGTTCACCGTCAGCGCGCCGGGAGAGTACGTGGGCCAGTGCGCCGAGTTCTGCGGCATCTCTCACGCCAACATGCGCCTCCTGGTGGTCGCCCAGCCGCCCGCCGAGTTCGAGGCGTGGGCCGCGCGGCTCAAGGCGCCCCCGGCTGCGCCGGCCGGCGACGCCGCGCAGGGCCTGCAGGCGTTCTTCGCCGGCGGGTGCGTCGCGTGCCACACGATCCAGGGGCTCTCGCCGGGCGTCCTCGGCCCGGACCTCACCCACTTCGGGAGCCGGAAGACCCTCGCGGCGGGGTTGCTCCCGAACACGTCCGAGCACCTCGCCCGCTGGCTCGCCAACCCGCCCGCCGTCAAGCCCGGCGCCCTCATGCCGAAGCTGCCGCTGAGCGAGGCGCAGATCGCCGCGCTCGTCGCCTACCTCGGGAGCCTCAAATGACGGGAGCCCGGGGTCACCTGTCGGCGCGGGCTGCCCTGCGACCGGACCGGCTATCCGGCCTCCGGGTTGAGCGAGCATGCCGGGAGGCGGTCGGGAACCCATCGTGGGCGAGCGGGCGGGGGAAGCCGGATCGCACACCACGCGAAAACGGACGGGGGCCGCGCACGAAGAGGACGGTGCGCGGAGTGTTGGAGGCAACGGAGGCGCATCCGGAGGGGCCCCCGCCCGGCGAGCCACAGATGGGTGACCGCCGGAGGCCCCGCGAGCGAGAAGCGGAGGCCGGAGACCGAGGGCAAGCACACAAGACCCGTGAGGGCCGAAGGGCATAACCGGCGTGTGGAGCTGGATCACGACGGTCGATCACAAGCGGATCGGCATCCTGTACGGGGTCACCGCCTTCGCCTTCTTCCTCGTCGGCGGCATCGAGGCCCTCCTGATCCGCCTCCAGCTCGCCCGGCCGGACAACGCCGTCGTGAGCGCCGAGACGTTCAACCAGCTCTTCACGATGCACGGCACCACGATGGTCTTCCTCGCGGTGATGCCGCTCAGTGCGAGCTTCTTCAACTTCCTGGTCCCGCTGATGATCGGTGCCCGCGACGTAGCCTTCCCGCGGCTCAACGCGCTCTCGTACTGGATCTTCCTCTTCGGCGGGCTCTTCCTGAACTCGAGCTTTCTGCTCAAGGCGGCCCCCAACGCGGGGTGGTTCGGCTACGCGAACCTGACCGCCAAGCAGTTCTCGCCCGGGCCCAACATCGATTTCTGGATGCTCGGGCTCCAGGTCCTCGGGATCTCCTCGCTGATCGCCGGCGTCAACTTCATCGTCACGATCGTGAACATGCGGGCGCCGGGGATGACCTACATGCGGTTGCCCGTGTTCGTCTGGATGACGCTGATCACCCAGTTCCTGAT
>JACQWB010000183.1 GCA_016209385.1 Candidatus Rokuibacteriota bacterium | reverse complement strand
TCCACCCTGGGGAGCGGGACGAACTCGGCGATGTCGATGATCTTGGAGGCTTCGCCTTCCAGCGACTTCAGCTCCTCGTCGGTGACCCGCACGTACTGGTCCTTCGCGAACTCGTGGCCGCGCACCAGCCCGGTCCGATCCACCACCTCGTTGCACGTCGGGCAGACCTGTTGCTGCCGGATTCGGCTCCCGCACTTGGCGTGGAGCAGGTGGAAGGCCACGGCGCCAGACGCCGCCGCCGTGTAGAGCTTGATCGGGATCGAGACGAGACCGAACGAGATCGTGCCGGAGCCGATCGAATGCGGGGGCATGGCCTTACTCCTCCTGCTCGGCGAATCTTAGGGGCGGGTTGCACGATACCACGAAAACATCCGTCGCTCAAAAACTTTGGGAAGTTCTAGCGGTGTGTCGGCGTAACGCCCTTCGAGCGCGGGCTTCGCCCGCGCAACCGACTCGGGCCTCGCCTCGTGGCCGTTACTTACTCGGGCCTCGCCTCGCCGCTGGCGCAGGCGATGAAGCTGGCTGCGCCGAAGCGCCTCGGCTCGAACTGCCACGCCTGCGGCTCGTCGGCAGCCCCTCGGCTCGAACTGCCATTCCTGGGGGAGGCCTCGGAGGGGGCCCGGGTACCCACGCCGAAGGCGTGGGTGTCCCCCTCCGATTGTTCCTAGGGGTAGGGTGAAGAGAATGGGCAGGGGGCAGGGCCTGGTATGGGCCGCCACGCCGGAACGTCGAAGCTAATCTCAGAATGCCAGCGTTTCACGCGCGGCGGCAACCACCCGCGACACGTCCGGGACGTTCGCCTTCTCGCGGGCGAAGCCGACGAACGGCACGTCGTAGGCGGCCACGCGCCGGATCGGTGCCTCGAGGGACAGGAAGGCGCCCTCCATGATGCTCGCCGCGATCTCGGCGCCCGGGCCAAAGCTCTTCGGTGCCTCGTGGACGATGACCGCGCGTCCGGTCTTGCCGACCGACGCCGTGAGGGTCTCCCTATCCAGGGGCGAGATCGTGAGCAGATCGATCAGCTCCGTCGCGACGCCGTCTTCGTCATGCAGGAGCTGCGCGGCCTCCTGCGCGAGGCGAAGCATGGCGCCATAGGCAATGATCGTCAAGTCACTGCCCTCCCGCACGAGTCGAGCCCGGCCGATCGGCAGCGTTTCGATCTCGTCGGGCACATCCTCTCGACCCGCGTGGTAGAGCGCCTTCGCCTCGAAGAAGATCACGGGGTCCGGATCCCGGATCGCGCTGACGAGGAGCGCGCGGGCCGTGCGGGGTCCCGAGGGGATCACCATCTTCAGCCCCGGGATGTGGGCGTAGAACTGCTCCTCGCTCTCCGAGTGGTGCTCGATGGCGCGAACGCCGCCGCCGTACGGCATACGGACGACCATCTGGCAGTGAAAGCGTCCCTGGGAGCGCATGCGGTAGCGCGCCGCATGGTTCTCGATCTGATGGAAACACTGGAAAGCAAAGCCGGAGAACTGGATCTCGCACACCGGCTTGAGGCCGTAGAGCGCCATGCCGATCGAGGTGCCGATGATCGCGGCCTCCGCCAGCGGGCTGTCAATCACACGCTTTGCTCCGAACTTCCGGTGGAGATCCTCCGTCACGCGGAAGACGCCACCGTCCACGCCTACGTCCTCGCCGATGACGAGCACGTCCGCGTCCCGTTCCATCTCCTGGAGCAGGGCCAGGTTGAGCGCCTTGACCATGTTCAGCTTGGCCATCGGCTGGTCCGTCGCTGGCCGCGCAAGGGCGGCGATTCCAGCTGCTCGGTCTCGCCCCCCGCGGGCGGCTCGATCACGCGGCTTCGCACGCGCTGGACCATCTCCTCGCGCTGGGTCACGAGATGCGGCGGCAGCTCCGCGTACACGTGATCGAACATCGTGAGCGGATCGGCAACCGCCGCGGCTTCGAAGCGCTTGACGGCGGCAGCGATCTCGTCGTCGAGCTTCTCCTCGAGCCCCTCCTCCAGCAGGTTCCTCTTCTGCAAGTAGGCGCTGAAGCGCGTGAGCGGATCCTTCCGCACCCACTCTTTCACTTCCTCGTCCGAGCGGTACCTGGTCGGGTCGTCTGCGGTCGTGTGAACGCCGAGACGATACGTGACGCACTCGATGAGCGTCGGACCGTCGCCGGCGCGCGCCCGCTCGACGGCCTCGCGGCTTGCCGCGTAGACGGCGAGCACGTCGTTGCCGTCGACCTGGATTCCGGGGAAGCCGTAGGCCAGTGCCTTCTGGGCCAGCGTGCGGGAATGCGTCTGCTTCTTGAGCGGCACGGAGATTGCCCACTGGTTGTTCTGGCAGACGAAGACGATCGGCACATGCCAGACGCCCGCGAAGTTCAGCGCCTCATGGAAGTCGCCCTCGGAGGTCGCGCCGTCGCCGAAGTACGCCATCACGATCGCGTCATCCCCGCGATACTGGGCCGCGTACGCCAGTCCGACTGCGTGCGGGAGCTGTGTGGCAACGGGGACCGTGATCGGCAGGTCGTGGTGGTCGGGCGCCGGCTGACCGCCCTCGAGGTAACCGGCGAAGAAGAGGAGGATCTTCTCGATCGGCCAGCCGCGCCAGAGCATGGCCCCAGTCTCGCGGAAGGACGGCACCATCCAGTCGGTCGGGCGAAGGGTGAAGACGCTCCCCATCTGCGAGGCCTCCTGACCCTTGATCGGCGCGAAGGTGCCGATGCGTCCCTGGCGCTGGAGCCGCACCATCCGCTCGTCCAAGCGGCGCCCGAGCAGCATTGCCCGGTACAGCCGCTTCAGATCGTCAGGGGAGATCTGCGGCTCCAGGGTGGTGTCCAGGTTGCCGTCGCTGTCCAGGACGGACAGGTACTCGATGGTGAACCGGGGCTCGAGAGGCACCCTGGGCATGATCTCGCCGCGTCCTCCCCCCGAAATCTTCGAGACGAGTCGCACGATACCACGAAAGCCGCCTATGGTTCAAAGAGCCCAAGGAGATCGGCCGTCGCGATACCGCGCATCGGCGGACTTTGCAGCCGACCGAGGAGCCTTATTTATGTTGAGCTCACGGCATTGAGGCGCGCTTCATCAGACGTAACCGGGCCCCTCGATGACCGGGTGCCGGGCCAGGAAGTCCTCGTCCACCTCGACGCCGATCCCCGGGCCCTCGAGCGGGCTCACGCGCCCGTTGGCGTCCAGGGTACAGGGACTGCTGGTCAGCTGGTCGCGGAAGAGGTTCCCCTTCGAGACGTCGGCCTCGAAGTAGCCAGCATTGTCGATCGCCGCGAGGAAGTGGATGCTCGCGGCCATGTTGAGCCCGGTCATGGAGGTGTGGGGGTTGATCGGGAGCTTCCAGGCGGACGCGAGCGCGGCGATGCGGAGGGCCTCGGTGATGCCGCCGGTCTTGGAGAGATCGGGCTGGAGGATCCGGATGACGCCGTCCTCGATCAGGCGCGAGAACTCGAAGCGCGTGTAGTGGTTCTCCCCCGCCGCAAGAGGCACGCGGCCCAGCGAGGCCGCGATCCTGTAGCTCGCATAGTCATGGGCCGGGAACGGCTCTTCGAGCCAGCCGACGCCGTGGGCCTCCAGCCCGGGCATGACCTGGCGCGCGTCGCTCAGCGAGTAGCCCGTGTTGGCGTCCACCAGGATGACGAGCCCTTCCCCGAACGCCGTCCGAACGGCGCCCACGCGAGCCAGGTCGCGCTCGGGCGAGTCCCCGACGCGGAGCTTCACCGCCCGGTAGCCCGCGGCGACCAGCGCGCGCGCCTCCTCGGCGAGCGCCTCGGGCTCCTGGTAGCCGAGCGACACGCCCCCGGCGTACGCGGGGATCGGCCGCGACGCGCCACCGAGGAGCCGGTAGAGCGGCCAGCCCGTCACTTTCCCGCGGATGTCCCAGAGCGCCATGTCGATGCCGCTCATGGCGATCGCCGTGGCGGCGCCCATCCCGTGGCTCCCGAGCTGCATCTTGTAGATGCGCGACCACACCCCCACGACGTCCAGGGCGTCCATGCCCAGGACGAGCTGGCGGAGCGTCGTGTTCGCCAGGTGCGCGACGGCGCCGGGGGCGCGGCCGTGGTGGGACTCGCCGTAGCCGACGAGCCCGTCGTCCGTGGTAACCTTGACGACGACGGCGTCACGCTTGACGGCGCGCCCGATCCCCAGGGTCACGCTGGCGTCGGGTGGAACCGGGAAGGATGTCGGGTACGCCTTCACGTCGACGATTCGCATCGAAGCCATCCCTCGCGCTGGAACGCCCAGAGGAGTGTACGTCGAGGAGGCGGTGATGGCAAGGCTCAGCGGCAAGGTCGCGATGGTGACCGGGAGCGGAGGTGAGCATGGCTTCGGTCGGGCGATCGCCCGGCGGCTGGCCGCCGAGGGGGCCGACCTCGTCCTGACCGACATCGCGCCGACCGGCGTGCGGGCGGTGCCGACGAAGCCGGCGAGCGGCTGGGGCGGCCTCGACACGGTCGCCACCGAGGTCCGGGCGGCGGGGCGCCGTGCGGCGACCGCGCTCGTGGATGTCCGATCGGCCGGCCAGATCGAGGCCGCCGTCCAGCGCGCGCTCGAGACCCTCGGGCGCATCGACATCCTGGTCAACAACGCCGCCGCGCCGCCGGGCGCCGACCGCGTTCCGGTCGTGGAGCTGAACGAGGACGCGTGGGACGTCGTCCTGGACACGAACCTGAAGGGAAGCTACCTCTGTGCCAGAGCCGTCGCGCGCGCGATGCTCGGCCAGGGGATCCGCGGGCGGATCATCAACATCGCCTCGAACTGCGGCAAGCTCGGCTACGCCAACCTGGCCGCCTACTGTGCGTCCAAGTTCGGCCTGATCGGCTTCACGCAGGCCCTCGCCCTTGAACTGGCTCCTGCGGGTATCACGGTGAATGCCATCTCCCCGGGGCCGGCCGATACCGACCGCCTCGACTATCTCGGCCGGCGGGCGGACGGGAGCTTCGATCCGGTGCTCAGGGCCGAAGGGATCAAGCGGCGGGCGGAGGCCATCCCGCTCGGCCGCCTCGCGACGCCGGACGACGTGGCCGAGGTGGCGGCCTTCCTCGCCTCGGACGCCGCCGAGTACATCACCGGCCAGGCGATCAATGTCGCCGGCGGCTCCATCATGCACTGAGTTCGGCGTGAGAAACGCGCGCGTCTCGCAGCTCGACGCCTACCGGAAGAAGCGCGACCCGGAGCGGACGCCCGAGCCTTTCGGCGGCCGGCGCGCGGGCGACAGCCGTCTGTTCGTCGTCCAGAAGCACGCGGCCCGCCGCCTCCACTACGACCTGCGCCTCGAGATCGACAGGGTGCTCAAGAGCTGGGCCGTCCCGAAGGGCCCGTCGGTCCGTCCCGAGGAGAAGCGGCTCGCCGTGCACGTCGAGGACCATCCGGTCGAGTACGCGGACTTCGAGGGTCGCATCCCCGCCGACAACTATGGCGCCGGCCCCGTGATCGTCTGGGACCGGGGCCGCTACCGGCTCGTCAAGGACTCGGATCCGCTCGAGCAGCTCGCGAAGGGGAAGCTCGAGTTCGAGCTCTTCGGCGTCAAGCTCCGCGGCCGGTGGACCCTCGTGCGGATGAGCGGGAAGGAGAAGGAGTGGCTCCTCCTGAAAAAGGCGGACGCCTACGTGCAGGACGAGGAGCCGACCGAGCGCTATCCCGAGTCGGTGCTCTCCGGGCTGACGGTGGAGGAGCTGGGGGAGTCGCCGGCGAAGCTCAGCGCGCTGCGAAGGCGCCTTCAGGCTCTGAAGGTGCCGCGCGCAGACATCTCCCCGCGAGACCAGCCGCTCATGCTCGCCACCTCCGGTGATCGCCCGTTCTCGGGGAAGGAGTGGCTCTTCGAGATCAAGTACGACGGCGTTCGCGTCCTGGCCTTCCGGACGCGCGACGTCGTCGAGCTCTACGGCAGGAACGGCCAGGGCATCACGGCACGCTACCCGGAAGTCGCCCTCGCGCTCGGCATGCTCCCGCTCGACCGTTTCGTCCTCGACGGTGAGATCGTGGCCCTCGACGAGGGGGGGCGCCCGAGCTTCCAGCGCCTCCAGGCGCGGATGCAGCTGACGAACCCTCTGGAAGTCGAACGGGCGCGGGTCGTGGTTCCGGTCACCGGAATCTTCTTCGACTGTCTCTCGCTCGACGGCTGCGACCTCCGTCGCGTTCCGCTTGAGGAGCGCAAGGCGTGCCTGGCGCTCCTCCTCCCGGCCCGCGGCGTGATCCGCTACGGCGACCACATCCTCGAGCACGGCGAGGCCTTCTTTGAGGCAGCCTCCGAGCAGCAGCTCGAAGGGATCGTGGCGAAGAAGATCGGGAGCTCCTACGTCGGTGGCCGCTCGAGGGACTGGGTCAAGCTGAAGTGTCTCCGTCGCCAGGAGTTCGTCATCGGCGGCTATACCGATCCGCAGGGCTCGCGCGGATATTTCGGTGCCCTCCATCTCGGGCTCTACGAGGGGGACCGGCTGGTCTACGTCTCCAAGGTCGGCACCGGCTTCGATGACAGGACCCTCAGGATGGTCTGGGAGAAGCTCCGCGCTCTGGGCCGCGCGGCTTCTCCGTTCGACGCCGGGACGCCCGCCGGCACCGGCCACCACTGGGTGGAGCCCAGGCTCGTCTGCGAGGTCCGCTTCACCGAGTGGACTCAGGACGGCGGGATCCGCCATCCGGCCTTCCTCGGGCTCCGCGACGACAAGCGGCCCGAGGCGTGTCGCCGCGAGGTCCCGGCGGAGCTCGAGCCGCTTCCGGCCGCGCGCGGAGAAGCGCAGCCTCCCCGGGTCAGGATCACGAACCCGACGAAGGTCTTCTGGCCCGAGGAAGGCTACACCAAGGCGGACCTGATCGCCTACTACGACGCCGTCGCGCCCCATCTCCTCCCGTATCTCAGCGACCGCCCGCTCGTCCTCACCCGCTACCCTGACGGGATCGGGGGGAAGTCGTTCTTCCAGAAGGATGCTCCCGAGTTCGCTCCTGCCTGGGTGCGCACCGAGCGGATCTACTCCAAGGACGCCGAGCGTGAGATCGACTACTTCATCGTGAACGACGCGGAGACCCTCCGCTACGTGGCCAACCTGGGGACGATCCCCCTCCACCTCTGGGGCTCGCGCCTGGGCTCCCTCGACCGTCCCGACTGGCTCGTGCTCGACCTGGATCCCAAGGGCGCCCCGTTCACAGACGTCGTGAAGGTGGCACGGGCGCTCCACCGGATCCTGGATGAGCTCGAGCTGGCGAGCTATGTCAAGACCTCGGGGGCGACCGGGCTCCACATCCTGGTCCCGCTGGGCGCCCGCTACAGCTACGAGGAGGGGCGGACCTTCGCGCGGCTCCTGGCCCTCCTCGGCGTCCAGGCGGAGCCCGCCCTGGCGACGATCGCGCGGCCAGTCCGCGCGCGCGGCGGCAAGGTGTACGTCGACTTCGTCCAGAACGGCCACGGCCGGACCATTGTCGCGCCGTTCTCGGTGAGGCCGTTGCCGGGGGCGCCGGTCTCCTGTCCGCTCCGCTGGGAAGAGGTCACCGCGCGCCTCGACCCGCGGCGCTTCACGCTCAGGACGGCTCCGGCACGCTTTGAAAAGCTCGGCGACCCGCTCGTCCCGGTCCTCCAGGGCGCCATCGACATGACCGCCGCCCTGTCCCGGATTCACCGCAAGCTGGCCTGACGGTCCCCTCGGGCCGCCGCGCAAGCCGCCTGATCCCGCCCGGGGCTTACTCCGCGCGCCAGATCCTGCCCATGGGGTAGAGCTCCCGCCAGTTCGAGAGGTAGGCCTGCGTCGCCGGGACAGGCGGGAGCCGAGCCCCGGCCAGCGGGCCCGCGAGCGCTTCGCCCGTCACGGCGTTCCAGCGGGAGGCCGTCTCCCGATCCTGCATCCGCCAGAGCTCGCCCTCGCGCGCCAGGCGATGGAACGTGAGGACGCGGCCGTTGGCCTCGCGCCTGAAGGCGACGGCGGTGGCGGCCGGCTGGATGTACGCCACCAGGAGTGGCCGGCCGGCCACGCTGACGTGGGCGAGCGGGGCGCGCTTGAGGGCGGCGAACGGGAAGCCCACGGCCTCGCCGTCCAGGACGAGCCCCAGGACGTAGTCGCGCTCGAAGAGGTGCGGCGTCCGCCATGTCCATGCGGGCTTCTCCAGCACGACGGTATCCGGGTGGTTCGCGCGCCAGAGCCCCCACGTCGTGTGGACGGCCGGTAGCATCGTGAGCGTGAGCCCCTTCAGCGGTCCGGCGACGGCCTTCCCGGTGATGTGGCTCCAGAGACTCTTTGTCTCGCGGTCGAACATGATCAGCGAGCTCTTCCAGAGCATGCCGGACACGCCGAAGGTGAGCGGCTTCTCCCCGTGGAGCGGCCGGGCATACACGATGCCCGTCCAGCAGAGGGGTCACCAGGTCACCGCGACCGGCGTGTCGCCGAAGCGGTCGTTGACGATCTCGTGGGCGCTGAGGTGCCCGAGCGGGTAGGCCCGTGCCACACCCGCCAGGCGGACGCCCAGGACGTGCTCGTCCCGCGCCATCTGGCGCTCGGCGGCGGCCCCTGCCGCGAACTTCGGCTCGTCGATCGCGCGGATGACGTCGGGAGCCAGCGCTACGTACACCGGGGTTCCGTCGATGGGCTCGGGCACCGACAGCAGCGTCAACCTCTGGGCTGAGGCCGGCACGGCCTCGAGGAGGATGACCAGAGCGACGACGAGAGGGCGCATCAGCCGGTCAGGAGTGTCTGGAGCTGCCGGGCCAGGGCCGGGCCGATCCCCGACTCCTCGTGCTTGAAGTAGATGAACGCGTCGCGCCACCCTGCGCCGAGCGTCGTCACGGTCTGGCTCCACCGCGTGAGGTCGTCCTGGGTGTAGCCGGCGTCCCGGAGCCTGAAGTACCCGAAGTCGGCGGTCGCCACGAGCGGCGTGGTGCCCTTCTCCGTGTCGGCGATGCAGAGGGCCGCGTTCCGGGTGCGGAGGAGCGCGTACACGTCGTCGGCGAACCAGGAGTCGTGGCGGAACTCGAAGGCGCACCGGAGGCCCGGGGGGAGGAGCACGAGCAGGTCGCCGAGCCTGCCGACGTCCTTCTTCAGATTCGGCGGCAGCTGGAAGAGGAGGGGACCGAGCTTCGTCCCGAGCGTGCGGGCGGTGTCGCAGAAGTAGCGGACCGGCTCATCCACGTCCTTGAGCCGCGCGTCGTGGGTGATCCGCTTCGGCGCCTTCAGGACGAAGGTGAAGTCGTCGGGGGTCGCCGCGGCCCAGCCCGCCAGCATCTTCGCGTTCGGCATCCGGTAGAAGGTGACGTTGATCTCGACCGTGGAGAAGCGCTCGGCGTAGTAGCCGAGCATCTTCGCCGTGGAGAGGTCGGCGGGATAGAAGGTGCCCTTCCACTCGGGATAGTTGTAGCCGGAGGTCCCGACGCGGGCGTTCACGGGAGCCTGTGCGGTCACGCCGTTTCGGGATGAGCCAACCGGGAGCGGCGCACGCCGAAGTACATGGGAAACAGCGCCCGGTGGCGCACGTCGTTGAAGCTGATCGAGATCACATGCCGCTGGCCCCAGAACGCATTCTCGATCCAGCTCGCTTTTCTCGGCGTGACGAGCCCGGTGCTCGTCAGGCGGAGATCAATGAGCCAGGCGCGGTTGACCATCTGGGGCGTCCATGGGATCCGGACGTAGGTCGCCGGTGAGGTCAGGCCGAGCGGCCCGCTTTGCCTGACGAAGGTGACAAAGGGCGCGCCGCCCGTCACGCGCTCGGGGGGCGCTTCGGTGTCCATCTGATACAGGCTCTGCGCGAACAGCGGCAGCCGGCCGTCGGAGATGACGGTGAACCCCCGCGCCTCGACGTAGCGGGCGAGTGCGGGCTCGGGGTCACCGTCGCTCGCGTCAGGGTTGACCGCCCCCGGCCACAGGAAATAGAGATCCTGCTCGAACTCGATGGCGTTGCGCGCGGGCGGGATGACGAGGCTCCACAGCACGTCCAGCGTCACGGGGCCGAGCTCCGGGACGACGCTGGCGCGGACCATAAGGGGGCCGATCATGAACTCGGGGTGCGGGCGGGAGGCGAGAAAGAGCTGCGCGTGTGTCGGCCCTGGCGCGGCGCCGAGGAGGAGCGCGGCGAGCAGCCCGACGAGAAGCGGGGACCGGACGCGCACGGCTGCCTCAGCTCGGGATCCCGATTCGATGGAAGGCCTCGGCGTAGGCGTAGCCCTTCGGCTTTCCGAGCTTGGCTGCCCGCTCGCGCACCCACGCCTCCACCCGCGCGAAGTCGCGCATCTGGCTCGTGTGGCAGGCGAGGGCCTTGAGCTTGAGCTCGATCGTGTCGGAGATGTCCACCACCACGTCGGGGTTTTCGACGCCGACCAGGTATACCTCGTGCACCTTGTGGGGCTCGAGCCCCTGCGCCAGGAGCTCGGGGAACGAGAGGTGATCCCGGGCCAGCGGATAGACGCAGTCGAGCACGGCGTCGCCGGCCGTGCGGTGGTCGCGGTGGGAGACGTAGAGGTTGGCCGTCCGCTGGGGATTCTGGGCGACGACAAGGTCCGGACGGAAGCGCCGGATCTCGGCCGTCACCGCGCGGCGCACCTCCCGCGTGTTCTCCAGCTCGCCGTCGGGGAAGCCGAGGAACTCGACGCGCTCCACCCCGAGGGTCCGTGCCGCGTTGCGCTGCTCTTCGATGCGAATCCTGACCAGGCGCTCGGAGGTCATGCCCCGGTCCGACGAGCCCTTGTCGCCGTTGGTAAGAACGACGTAGCCGACCTCGCGCCCCTCCTTCACCCACTTGGCTACCGTGGCCGCGCAGCCGAACTCGGCGTCGTCCGGGTGGGCAACGATGACCAGCACCCGCTTGCTCGTATCAGTCATCCGCTCCTCCTTGTAGAGTCCCAAGTTTTCCAGTAAATTCGGAGCTAGTCAAGCGAGGCGACCCCTTGCAGGGAGGGAGGCGCGGTCTTATAATAGGTTACTCGCCGAGCCCGGGTCGTGAGATGTCTATGGCGAAAAAGGCCAAATCTGATTACCTCATCCAGTCCGTGAGCCGCGCCCTCGATCTCCTCGAGGCCTTCACCACGAAGGAGGGAGACCTGGGCGTCACCGAGCTGGCCCGCAAGCTGAAGCTCCACAAGAACAACGTCTTCCGCCTGCTCGCGACGCTCGAGACCCGCGGGTACGTGGAGCAGGACAGGGCGACGGAGCGGTACCGCCTCGCGCCCAAAGTGTATGAGGTGGCCGCCGTGTACCTCCAGCACCTGGATGTCCGGCGTCAGGCTCGGGTCTTCCTCGAAGCCCTGGCGCTCAAGTGCCACGAGACCGTCTGCCTCGGGCTGCTCGACCGCACCTTCGCCGTCTACGTGGACATGGTGGAAAGCGAGCAGCCGGTGCGCGTTGCTCCGCGCCTCGGGCGGCGGTTCCCCGCCGTGGCCGCTGCTGCGGGAAAGGTGCTCCTGGCCGCGCTGCCCCGGGAGCAGCAGATGCTCCTCCTCGGGCCCGAGGCCGCGCCGGCTCTCCTCGAGAAGCTCGAGCGCGTGAACGCTGCAGGGTACGCGGTGGACGACGAGGAGTGCGAGGTCGGTGTCAGATCGGTGGCCGCACCGATCCACGATCCGGCCAACCGCGCGCTCGGCGCGATCGAGGTGAGCGCTCCCGCGATGCGGCTCTCCCTCGAGCAGATCGATGCCGAGATCGCGCCCCTGGTCCTCTCCACGGCTCGGGAAGTCGAGGCACGGCTCGGAGCCAAGCCCGCGACGTGATCCCCCGCTCCCCCAGCCCGACTTCCGGGACGCCTGACCTCAGGCGCCGGCTGGGGGTCGGTGCCCTGATCGGCCTCCTGGTTCTGTTCCTTCTCCTCCTCCTTCTTCCGTTGAGCCCGGGTGCCGTGCGCCTGGCGGGCCTGAGCCTCTTCTGGTGGTACGGCGGCGTGGTGGGCCCGCTCCTCGCCGTCCTGGTCGCCTCGGCCTGTCTCGAGCGCTCCCTGAACTCCCCGTGACCGGCCTGCGGGCGGCGGCGGCGAGATTTTCGCTCTGGATCACTCCGGCGCTCCTCTTTTCACTCCCCGTGGAGCTCCTGACGCGGGGGAGCGAGGGGCTATGGGCCGCGCTCCTCGTGGTGGTGGCCCCGCTGCTCGGCTTTCTCGTGACCACGACGCGCAGCGACGCGCCCCCGCATCCGGCGTTCGCGTATCCGCTCCTGCTGCTCGGCGCCGCTCTCCTCTGGGCCAACCTGCTCCTCGCCGGCGACGTCGCGCGCTGGCTCGGCTTCTCGCGCGCGATCGGGATCCTCGTCGCCAGCGCGTCAGCGGTCGTCCTGACGGCCTCCGACGCAGGACGCCGGCGGGGGCTCGCCCTCGCAGCCGCGGCCCTGCTCGCCGTGTTCCTCCCGCTCGGCGTCGTCAGTGCGCGGGCAGGTCGCCTCCCGCTCGAGGCCTGGAGTCATGCGGCGTCGCTGCCGGCCTTCAGGTTCTCGGCTACGAGCCCCTGGGTCACCGAGGGTCGCCCCGTCGTCCTCAGCCCGGGGACCGACGCGCTGGTCTTCGAGGACGAGCACCGGGTCAC
Source organism: Candidatus Rokuibacteriota bacterium (assembly GCA_016209385.1). Lineage (NCBI taxonomy): Bacteria > Candidatus Rokuibacteriota > Candidatus Rokuibacteriota bacterium. Next base: position 7,138 of record JACQWB010000183.1, on the reverse strand, counting down.
GAGTGTTGACGCTGGCCCGCTCCGGATCCTCGTCAACGACGCCGGGCGCGCCCGGGTGCAGGAGTGGAAGCTCGCGGCGAACCAGTCCGTCACGCTGAGGCCAGGAGATGGACTTCTCATCGAGCCGGGCCAGCGGCTCCGCTTCGAGGCCAACAAGCGCATCCCGGGGGCTCCGGCGTCGGGGGTGAGCTGGGCCGATCCGCCGCGGCTGTCCCCCGGACCCGAGCTCCTCTCGGTCGTGGGCCTCGGGCTGACGATGATAGGGGGTGCCGCCGCGCTGCTGAGTTCCGGGGGGGTGGGCCCGATCTCTCGCGCGACAGCCGTTCTCGCGGGGATCGGATACCTCCTCGTGCTCGCCTGGGCCCAGGGGTGGGCGACGTACACGCTCACGCTCGCTCCCGATCTCTTCCTGGGCGGTGTGACCGCCGAGAAGCTCGTGGAGCTCCCCGCGCTGGCATTCGCCGGCGACCTCTGGGGGCGCGGCCTCGACGGCGTTCTGCTCCTCGGCGGATTCCTCGCCCTCCTCGCGAGCGTCACGGCGCTCCGGGATCTCCTGGCCCGCGGTGGAGTCGGAGGCGATTGGGGGCTGTGGGGAGGGATCTTGGCGGCGGCGCTGCTGGCGGCCCTCTGGCCTGAGGATCCCTGGCGCGGGCTCCTGATCGCCTTTGGCCTCGGCGCCTCGACGCTCGCGCCCGTCATCTGGGCCGGGAGTTCGCCTGAGCCGCCATGGGCGATCGGCCTGGCCCTCGGCGCAGGGGTTTTCATCTTTCTGGCCCTCACGGTCGCCGGGGAGCTTCTCGCCGTCGAGGGCACCTGGGGCCGGATCATTCTCAGCTACCCCGCGCTGGCGGCGGCTCCGGCGACGGCGGTTATCCTGAGGCTCGGCGGGCGGGTCGCCGGCTGACCCGGGAGTTGTCATCCCCCCGGACGTTGCGGACTTCCCGTATAATGGCGGTATTCGTGGCTTTGCGGGCCGCGGGTGAGAACGATGGGCGAGACGCAGGTGCGCACGGTCGGAGAGCTGAGGCGGAGCGGCTACCGCGCGCGGTCGGTCAAGCAGGAGCTGCGCGAGAACCTGATCGCTCGGCTCCGGCGGAGCGAGCCGCTCTTCCCCGGCATCGTCGGCTACGACGAGAGTGTCGTGCCGCAGGTCGAGAACGCCATCCTGAGCGGCCAGGACATCGTCTTCCTGGGTGAGCGGGGCCAGGCCAAGACGCGCATGGCGCGCCTCCTCGTCGGCCTGCTGGACGAGGCGATGCCGGCGGTGGCCGGATGCGAAATCAACGACGACCCCTTCGCGCCCATCTGCGCGGCGTGCCGGGCGCGCCTCGCTGAGCAGGGCGACGCGGCCGGGCTCGTCTGGCTGCCGCGCGACCGCCGCTACGGTGAGAAGCTGGCGACCCCCGATATCACGATCGCGGACCTCATCGGCGAGGTGGACCCGATCAAGGTCGCCGAGGGGCGCTACCTCGCCGACGAGCTGACCATCCACTACGGCCTCCTGCCGCGGACGAACCGCGGCATCTTCGTCATCAACGAGCTGCCCGACCTCGCGGAGCGGATCCAGGTGGGCCTCCTCAACGTCATGGAGGAGCGCGACGTCCAGATCCGCGGCTACAAGGTCCGCCTGCCGCTGGACCTCTTCGTGGTGGCGAGCGCCAACCCCGAGGACTACACCAACCGCGGCCGCATCATCACCCCGCTCAAGGATCGGTTCGGCTCCCAGATCCGCACCCACTACCCGAAGCGGCTCGGCGACGAGATCGCGATCATGGAGGCCGAGCGCACCGCCTTCCCGACGGACGGCTTCCAGACCGTCACTCCCAAGTACATGAAGGAGGTGCTGGCGGAGCTGACGCACCTGGCGCGGCGGGCCCCCGAGATCAGCCAGCGTTCCGGCGTCTCGGTGCGGGTGAGCATCTGCAACTGGGAGAACCTGCTCTCCAACGCTCTCAAGCGCGCGATTCGGCTCGGTGAGCACGAAGCCGCCCCGCGGGTGAGCGATCTCGGCGCCGTCGTCGCCTCCACCAGCGGCAAGATCGAGCTGGAGACTGTGGGCGAGGCCACCGAGGAGAAACTGCTCGGCAAGCTGGTCCAGCGCGCCGTGCTCAACGTCTTCAACCGCTGCTTCGGCTCGGGGGAGCTGGACGAAGTTGTCGCCGCGTTCAAGGAGGGGCTCGCGATCACCGTGTCGGACGGCATGCCGTCGAGCGAGTACGTCCGTCAGATCGCCGAGCTCCGCCCGCTCCAGGCGGCCGTGAGGAAGCTCGGCGCCACCGATCCGGCCGGCACCGCTGCCGCCCTCGAGTTCGTCCTCGAGGGGTTGCACCTGAGCCGCCGGCTCAACAAGGACATCCAGGCCGGCCACTCCCGTTACCGGGGCTGACATGGCGAGGCTGATCCGCTACTCGCGCTGGGACGGCAGCCAGCACCTCCTGGACCTGGATGCCGACGACCTGCTGGCGGCGATGGCCGACGACCTGATGTCGGACGGCAATCTCTGGCGGGCGCTGCAGCGCCTGTTCCAGCAGGGCGTGCGCATCCCCGGCGGCCAGAGCGTGCCGGGGCTTCAGGATCTCCTTAAGCGGCTCAAGCAGCGCCGCCAGCAAGAGCTGGATCGCTACGACCTCGGCTCGGCGCTCGAGGACATCACGAAGAAGCTGGACCAGGTCATCCGCACCGAGCGCGAGGGGATCAGGCGCGAGCTCGGCGAGGGGCCTGCCGGCGCTCAGAGGCAAGCGACGCTGGACCAGCTCCCCCCCGATCCCGCCGGGCGGATCCGCGAGCTGCAGCACTACGACTTCGTGGACGCCGAGGCGCGCCGCCTGTTCGAGGAGCTCTTGCAGTCGCTTCGCCAGCAGATGCTCAAGCCGTTGCTCCAGGGGATGCAGCAGGCGCTCCAGAACCTGACGCCCAAGGACCTCCAGCGGGTCAGGGAGATGCTCCAGGACCTGAACCGGATGCTCCGCGAGAAGGCGGAAGGGCACGAGCCAGACTTCGAGGCCTTCCGCCAGAAGTGGGGCGACTACTTCCCGGGGGTGGAGAGCCTCGACCAGCTCCTCGAGCAGTTGAGCCAGCAGATGGCGCAGATGCAGTCGCTCCTCGAGAGCATGTCTCCCGAGCAGCGCGCGCAACTCGAGGAGCTGATGCGCTCCCTCTTCCTCAAGGATGAGAGGCTCGAAGCCTCCCTGGCCCAGCTCGCGATGCATCTCGAAGAGCTGGGCCTGCTCGACGAGCTGAGGGGCCGCTACGAGTTCAGCGGGGAGGACCAGCTCACGCTGGAGCAGGCGATGAAGCTGATGGAGGAGCTCCAGCAGATGGACGAGCTGGAGCGTGAGTTACGAGGCGCGCGGGGTCCTGACGACCTCAGGAAGATCGACCCGGCCGAAGTCGAGCGGCTGCTCGGCCCCGAGGCCGTCCGGGAGCTCGAGCATCTCCGCGAGCTGGCGAAGAAGCTGGAGGAAGCGGGCTACCTGGAGCGGCACGGCACCCGGCTGGAGCTGACCGCCCGGGCCATCCGCAAGATCGCTGAGAAGGCGCTCCGTGACGTCTTCACCCATCTGAAGCGCGATCGCTTCGGCCGCCATGCTGTCGAGCGCCGCGGCGCCGGCGGCGACCAGGCCGACGAGAGCAAGCCCTACGAGTTCGGCGATCCGTTCCTTCTCGACCTCAAAGAGACGCTCATGAATTCGGTCCACCGCCGGGGGCCCGGCACCCCGGTACGGCTCTCGCCTGACGACTTCGAGGTCTTCCGCACCGAGCTCTCGACACAGGCTGCCACGGTGGTGATGCTGGACATGAGCCGCTCGATGCTCAACAGCGGCCTGTTCCTCCCGGCCAAGAAGGTGGCACTCGCTCTGAGCGCGCTGATCCGCGGCCAGTTCCCGCGCGACCGCCTCTACATCGTCGGCTTCTCCCTCTACGCCCGCGAGTTCAGCGTCGAGCAGCTCCCCGGCCTCGCGTGGAGCGACTGGAACGTCGGGACCAACATGCACGCAGGCTTCCTCCTCTCGCGCCAGCTCCTCGCCCGTGCGCGGGGCGGGAACCGTCAGATCATCATGGTCACCGACGGCGAACCCACCGCGCACCTGGAGCACGGCGAGGCGGAGTTCGCGTATCCGCCCACGCGCCGCACGCTCGTCGAGACCCTGAAGGAAGCGCGGCGCTGTACGCGCGAGGGGATCACCATCAACACCTTCATGCTCGACCGGAGCCCGGCGCTGATGGCCTTCGTCGAGGAGCTGACCCGGGTCAACCGCGGCCGCGCCTTCTTCACCGCCCCGGAGCGGCTCGGCGAGTACGTCCTGGTGGACTACGTCCGCGCCAAGCGCAGGGCGGTCTCGTCGGGCAGGTGACCCTTATGAGCGAACCCCCGAAGGCCACCAACTTCATCCGCCAGATCGTCGCCGAGGACATGCGGACCGGGAAGTGGGGCGGCCGTGTCTTCACGCGCTTTCCCCCGGAGCCGAACGGCTACCTGCACATCGGCCACGCCAAGTCCATCTGCCTGAACTTCGGCCTGGCCCGCGAGTTCGGTGGGCGTTGTCACCTCCGCTTCGACGACACCAACCCGACCAAGGAGAGCCAGGAGTATGTGGACGCGATCATGGGAGACGTCCGCTGGCTCGGCTTCGACTGGGGCCCGCACCTCTACTACGCGGCCGACTACTTCGAGCAGCTCTACGAGTGGGCCGTCCAGCTCATCAAGGCCGGCAAGGCCTACGTGGACGACCTCTCCGCGGAGGAAATGCGCGAGGCCCGCGGTACGCTCACTCAGCCGGGTAGCGAGAGCCCGTGGCGCAACCGATCGGTCAAAGAGAACCTCGACCTCTTCGCCCGCATGCGCGCCGGCGAGTTCGAGGACGGCACCAAGACCCTGCGCGCCAGGATCGACATGGCGTCGGGGAACCTGAACCTGCGCGACCCCGTCATGTACCGGATCCGCAAGACCTCGCACCAGCGGACCGGCGACGCCTGGTGCATCTACCCGATGTACGACTGGGCCCACGGCCAGTGCGACTCCATCGAGCGGATCACGCACTCGATCTGCACGCTCGAGTACGCCGACCACCGGCCGCTCTACGACTGGTTCCTCGACCAGCTCGGCATCTACCACCCCCAGCAGATCGAGTTCGCGCGGCTGAATCTCACCCACGTGATCATGAGCAAGCGGAAGCTCCTCGCGCTCGTCGAGGGGGGCCACGTCCGGGGGTGGGACGACCCGCGGATGCCGACGATCGCGGGGCTCCGCCGGCGGGGCTACACGCCGGAGGCGATCCGCGACTTCTCCGAGCGGATCGGCGTCGCGAAGACGGACAACGTCGTGGAGATCGCCCTCCTCGAGCACTGCCTCCGGGAGGACCTGAACCGGCGCGCGCCGCGCCGGATGGCCGTCCTGCGCCCGCTCCGGCTCGTCCTCGAGAACTACCCCGAGGGTCGGGTGGAGGAGATGGACGCGGTCAACAACCCCGAGGACCCCGGCATGGGGACCCGGCGCGTCCCGTTCTCGCGCGTCCTCTGGATCGAGCGGGACGACTTCCGTGAGAGCCCGCCGCCGAAGTACTTCCGGCTGTTTCCGGGGAGCGAGGTCCGTCTCCGCTACGCGTACATCGTCAAGTGCGTGGGCGTCGTCAAGGACGACCGCACGGGGGAGGTCGTCGAGGTGCGCTGCACCTACGATCCGGCAACGCGCGGCGGGGACGCGCCGGGGCGCCGGGTGAAGGGGACGATCCACTGGGTCTCGGCCGCCCACGCGGTGCCGGCCGAAGTGCGCCTCTACGAGCACCTCTTCACCAAGCCCGACCCCGAGGACGAGGCCGAGGGCACGGAGTGGACGGCGAGCCTCAACCCGAAGTCGCTCGAGGTGCTCCCCGAGTGCCGGGTGGAGCCGAGCCTCGCGGGCGCCGCGCCGGGCAGCCGCTACCAGTTCGAGCGGCTCGGCTACTTCTGCGCCGATCCCGTGGATTCGACGCCGGGGCGGCTCGTCTTCAACCGGACCGTGACGCTGCGGGACTCCTGGGCCAAGCTCGAGAAGCCCTCCTGATCCCCTTCCCCGCCGGGGGAGCGGGCAGGGTGAGGGGGCCCCTCAGCCCGCGCCTGCTTGTTCCGCGGCGGCCCGGCGTCGCCACCAGGCGGCGATCAGCGCGAGCGCCGCGAGCCCAGCGAGGCCGTTCACGAGGAAGGACCGGGACACCCCCCACCGCTCCGAGATCGCGCCGACCATGAACGCCCCGATCGGGAACACCCCGCCGTGGACCAGGACGTAGAGGCTCATCACGCGGCCGCGCAGGCCGTCGGGAGCCCCGAGCTGGAGCGCCGTGTTGCAGCCCGCCAGGACGACGGTGCCGAAGAAGCCGGTGACGACGAGCACGGCCGCCGCCACCCAGAACCGCCCGGCGGCCGCGAGGCCGAGAAGCCCGGCGCACGCGACCGCGGTGGCGGCGAAGAGCACGGCGAGCGGCGGGTGGCGCGACCCGGTCGTGCCGATGGCCAGCGCGCCGACCACGGCGCCGACACCGAGGGCCGTCATGAGGAAGCCGAACCCCTCCGCCCCGAGCCCCAGTGAATCGCGGGCGAGGAGCGGGACGTAGACCGTGAAGTTGAAGACACAGAAGCTCACCACGAGCAGTATCCCGAGGACGAGGCGGATCCGGGGCGTGCGGATCGCGTACCGGAGCCCCTCGCGAATCTCCTCCAGGATCGTGGCGCCGCCGCGTCGGGTCGGGAGGGCGGGCTCGGTCAGAACGGCGAGCGCGGCGATGGCGCCGAGGAACCCGAGGCCGTTCAGGACGAAGGCGGGCGTGACGCCGAACCGGGCGATCAGGAGTCCGGCAATCGCCGGGCCGACGATCCGCGCCGTGTTGAAGGACGCGGAGTTCAGCGCGACCGCATTGATGACGTCGGCCTTGCCCACGAGCTCTATGACGAGCGACTGGCGCACCGGCCCGTCAAGGACATTGGCGAGACCGGCCAGGAGCGCGAACAGCGCGACGTGCCAGTAGGCCACCCGCCCCGTCGCGGCGAGCGCTGCCAGGACGAGCGCCTGGAACGCGAACGCGGCCTGCGTCGCGATCAGGAGCCGGCGCTTCGGCGCGCGGTCGGCCACGGCGCCGGCGACGACGGCGAGGAGCAGGACCGG